>JAKSNZ010000019.1 GCA_024405855.1 Paludibacteraceae bacterium | reverse complement strand
AAATAAAAACATTGCAATGCATAAGGGAGGTTATATATACATTCTAACTAATTACACCAGAACAACTTTGTACATAGGTGTAACCAATGATATAGCAAGAAGAATATTAGAACATAAAAACCATATATTTCATAATTCTTTTACAGATAAATATAATGTTGAGCTCTGTATATACTATGAGTCTTTTAATACTATAGAAGAGGCTATATGTAGAGAAAAAGAGATAAAAAAGTGGAGTAGGCAAAAGAAAGAGAATTTAATTAATAGTTTAAACCCAGAATGGAAAGAGATTGATATAGGTTATGTTGATGTTAGTAATTAAGTGATGTTGAGAGTATAAAGATTTCTCACTTCGTTCGAAATGACGATAGTTCGTTCGAAATGACGATAGTTTGTTTGAAATGACGATTTAGGAGACGATTAACCGATATGAAATTTAACGAATTAGGATTAAAGCAGGAAATTCTCACCGCCATAGCGGAAATGGGTTTTGAAACACCGTCTGAAATTCAGGCGGAGGTGATACCTTATTTATTAAATGAGACCGGCGATGTTGTAGGACTTGCACAGACAGGCACAGGCAAGACAGCGGCGTTTGGACTGCCTATATTGCAGACAATAGACCCAAATGCAAAAACCACTCAGGCTTTAATACTTTCACCAACCCGTGAACTATGCGTTCAGATAGCAGGAGAAGTTTCAAAATACGCCAAAAACCTGCCTATGCACATAGTTGCAGTATACGGCGGTGAAGACATACGCAAGCAACTTAAGGAAATTGACACTACACCACAGATACTTGTGGCAACCCCTGGCCGCCTTATTGACCTAATGGAACGCAAGAAAGTCCACCTTGAAAACCTAAACTATCTTGTGCTTGATGAGGCTGATGAAATGCTCAATATGGGCTTCCTTGATGATATAAACACCATTCTTGAAAAGACCCCCGATACCCGTCGCACCTTGCTGTTCTCTGCTACAATGCCGGCAGAAATATCAAAGATTGCAATGAACTACATGAAGGAGCCTGTGGAAATATCGGTGGGAAAAAAGAATGAGGCTGCTAAAAATGTAGAACATTATTTTGTACTTACCAAACAATCGACACGTTATGAGGTTCTAAAACGTCTGCTTGACTACTATCCTGACATTTACGGAATAGTTTTCTGCCGTACCCGTCAAGAGACAAAAGATGTTGCTGAAAAACTTATGGTTGACGGTTATAATGCTGATGCCTTGCATGGGGATTTGTCTCAGGCTCAGCGTGATAGCGTAATGAATAAGTTCCGTCTCCGTGCATTGCAAATACTTGTTGCCACTGACGTTGCCGCACGCGGACTTGATGTAAATGACCTTACCCATGTAATACATTATAATTTGCCCGATGACCGTGAAACCTACACACACAGGAGTGGCAGAACAGGTAGAGTAAATAAAAGCGGTATATCAATTGCACTTGTAACACCCAGGGAGAAGGGTGCCATTAAGCCCATTGAGCGTGCCATAAACCATCCGTTCAATCAAATGGAGATTCCTTCAGGCGGTATGGTGTGCCAAAAACAACTCTACTATATGGTTGAAAAAATGCAGAACCTTCAGCCTGACAAGAAGATAGAGCGTTTTATGCCCGATGTCATTGAGCTTCTTAAAGATATGGACCGTGATGACATTATACGCCGATTCATAGCCCTTCAGTTCAATCAGTTGCTTGAATACTATCATAATTCCACAGACCTTAATGCCTCTGTGCAACAAGAGATTAATAGCAATAAAAAACGTTCTTCAAGCGATGGAAAGAATAGACGTGGGGCTTATATTGAGGATGACGGTTTCAAAAAATCCCGCCGTCAGATGCGTGTGGCAGACAAGGGAGATACATTAAGGCTTAAGATTAATCGTGGCAAGAAGGACGGCTTTGAGCCAAAACGTTTGTTAGGGTTGATAAATGATGTTACAGGCGACAAGTCTATTAATATAGGTGATATAGACATCAGCCCAAGGTTTACTTTCTTTGATGTGGACAAGAAACGTGTGAAGCAACTGCTTCAGGCATTTGCAGCATCGCCACGGGCAAAAGGGTATATAATTGGGGAAGTTAAAGGAAATCGGTAGACATAGTATTGAATGAAATGTATAATCAGTATGACAAATACAAGTTCGTTGATAAATATCTTTCTATATATGCTCCCTGGAAAAATTGCTCAATCGATGCATAGAGAGTACGAATGGCGTAAAATGGAAATTCAGCGTATATGGAATAACGAGAACAATAGTTATTCAGTTTTACAAAATTTTGCGTCAACCATAGATGCATTACTAACTTTAAGTTTATATTACAGATACATTGTATCGAAGTTTGATGGTGTATCAGCGTTTTATGTGAATGTCAATAGAGGATGTACTGCAGAAACTCCGATTACTATTGGTAAATTTACTTTTGATTCTAATGAGAGAAGGCGTTTGCTAGCTATTCATATACAGTTTAGCCAACTTGTAGATAAATACCAGATATCAAGTCATTTTTTTGAATATGCGGACACTTTGGGCTTTTTGCGTAATTGTTTAGACCTGTATCATACTCCAGAGCAAAATGACGAGAACGACACCTTTTAAAAAGAAAGAGGACTTTGAGCACGAACTCAAGGATTTCGCAAATAAATATAGGACAATCATTTCTAATCATTCGGAAAAGATAAGTGATTATTTTGAAATATCGTGCTACAATATGATTGTCAAGTATTACCAACATAAAGGATATAAATTAGAGGTATGTAACAAACATGACGGGAAATTTCGATACAAATGCAGTCCTAATGGACATCTCAATAACTTTTCCTATTTCTCGGCGACGAAGTCAATGAAAGATGGTACAGAAGTAAAATTTTATATCTTTCACAATGCAACAGTCCAGTCAGCCCATGACTCAAATGTTTTTACATCGCCCGATATTGTTGTGGCAGATGTATGTACCTTATGTTTTACAGATGAGCATTACGAAACCAAAAAGAAACTATCGTATTTGGCCAATAGAAACGTGATTACCTTTTGCGAGGCCAAAAACTTTGCACCCTTTCCAGAATTGATGATTAATTTTGTGGGTACAGTTAATGAACTCAAACCGAAATGTCTGTCTAAAATCGGCTACGGAGATTTGCATTTGGAAGATCATATAGCTCCATCGATGATGATGTCTGGAAGTGAAAATAAACCTTGTAAAACGATACGTATATCGTTGGAAAGCCGTTATTGGATTAATTTTTTTGATGATTTATTTGATAATCCTCTTCTTGGGAATATGTCAGTTCGTAATATTGAGAATATTACAACCTTTTGTAAAAAGGGTGAACACAAATACTAAGATTTACAAAAGTGGTCAGGTAAGCGAGGTAATGTTGATAGTTGTCATTCAATAAACCTATTCACCTACATTTGTATAATAATCTTTTTTGTGCTATCTTTGCTATTCAATCATAATGTTTGTTGCATTAACAAGGGAGGCAAGGAATATATGTGCTAATCAAAACTGTGCATTCACAACTATATTCAGAGAATTGATTTGTCATCTTCAAGAAACTTAGAAGGCTGATATGAAAATAATTAAACAATTTTTTTACAAACAATATAGATATGCTTCGTCCATTTGTTATAGATAAGGAACGTGATTTGTCGCATAGCAATGATTTGTTAGGTACCAAGTGTTATGTTGAACAATTGGTGGATACTATTAAAAACATCCCACAGCAAGAATCCTATACTATTGGATTGTATGGTAGTTGGGGTAGTGGAAAGTCAACCATTATTGAAACGGCGAAACAAGAAATAGAAAAATCAAAAGAGAACAAGTACAAAATGGTGGTGTATGATGCATGGAAATATTCTGGAGATTCTTTCCGCAGAATGTTCTTGCTGCATCTGCAACATCAATTAGGACTCTCTCCTACGGAAGAGATGAAAAATTTCTACCAGGCAACAACCGAAGAAATTAAACCAAAGATTAAAATAAGAATTCCTGGTGTTATTATATGTGGTATTGCAATTTTAGTTACTATTGTTGGGATTGTGTTTTTGAATTACAAAGAAACAAAAGAGGTTGCAACTCTACTAGCACTAGGTATTTCTCTATGTTCTTTATGCTTTACTTTGCTGGGAGCGTGTTTCTATGAGTTAAAAGTTACTCAAACAAAAAACATCTTGTTCGCTCCAGAGCAATTTGAGGAGTGTTTCCGTCAAATGATGAAAATGGTTCTTAAAAATACTGTGTGGTACAAAAAAATTTGGAATAGCATTAATAATAACTTCTTTAATGCTGGAATTTCTTATAATTTGGACAAATTAGTCATTGTTATTGATAATCTTGATAGATGTGAAACAGAGGTTGTCTATTCAATGCTAACTGATATTAAAACATTTTTAGGTGGTGAAAAATACGATGTTGTTTTTATAATCCCAGTTGATGATGAGGCTTTAAAAAAACATTTGTTTGTGAAATATGAAAAGGAATTAGATAGAAACTGTCAGGATGCGGAAGAATTCTTACGTAAATTTTTTAATGTTGTTATTCATATCAAACAACATCGTTCAGATGATTTGCTTCACTATATTTATGAACTCAACAAAGATCAGAACCTAAATTTCAAGCCAACTACATTGTCGTTGATTGCTTATGAGTATTCTCAAAATCCAAGACGATTACTTCAAATGTTAAATAATCTTACGGTAGAACAGTCTTTATACGCAGATGATTTTGCAAATAAAAAAGAGACTTTAATAGCAGCATGTATGATTCTGCGTGACAAGTATTTTGAAATGGTGGATTTTATATTGGCAAATCCTACTGTTCTGTTTTCGGACTCTTGTTATGAAGAATCTGAACATTCATCATTACCGCAATCATTGAAAAATAACAATGGCTTGTGTTCTTTTATGCGTTTGGCTAAATATACATTTCAAAATGCGAAATATGAAGATATGAGAAAAATCTTTACAAACACATCTAATTCATTGTCTAATTTGAATGATGAGTGCATGGATGCTGTTTCTTCTTTTGATTTTTCAAGAATGTTGAAGGCTGTTGAAAATAAGTCAACACGTGATGATATGATGATTGAAATTTGTAGAATCGTTAAATTGGATAACTCTTATGATGCAGAAGATAGGATGATACAAATGGCTGAATGCCTTGCCAAAATAAATTATGTAACACATTTAAGGATTGATGAATTAAGAACATTTAATAAAGTTCTGTTTCGTGTGTTTGATTTGATTCCTTCAAAAGTATCTTGTGCAGATGAAGTCTGTAAATTTGCTCAGGATATGGAGATTATAGGGGAGAAAGAATTAAAAAAGAGTCTTATTAACTTTATAGAAAACGCAGAGAACAAAAGGTTTAGTACTTATCACAATTATGTTCGTAGCATATTAAAAATTTTCAATGACGCAGAAGATAGCAAAAATTTATGTGATTTTGCTAAAACTTATATGTATTTACAAGCAGATGTTAACACTTTTGAGTTTTCTGATGAACAAAAAACATATCTTCTATCATCTGAATTTGTCAGTCAAATCATTAATGATTTAAAAACTGTAACAAATCAAAAACAGCGTGATTTGTTAGTATGGTGTTATTCCAATTTACTAAGTATAAATAGTAATGTAAATGATGAATTGTTTAAACAATGTAAAGTTGTATTTGATGAAAACGCATACAAACCAATAAATGAGTACATTAATGTAATTGAATTTATTTTGCCAATCCTTCGTGCTATTCAAATAGAAGGATATAATAATTCTATGTCGCAGTTTTATTCGTTGATAACTAATGCAAGACGGATGCCTAATGGTACAAGTGTGTCAATATCACAAGAGGCGAATGAAGCTCAGGCAAATATGTTGGTTGATTTTTGTCTGGAGTTGTATCGCATCTCAGGTAAAAAACTAACAATAAATCCGTTTTTGTTACAAATTCAAACGAAGTGCGAAGGGTATTTTAAAACTAAATTGACTGAGATACAACAGTCTGGTGCTTCTTTGATACCTTTTCGTAAGAATGTGATTGAATTTAAACAAATTGATGATGATTGGTATAAATTAATTCCAATTGTGTTCGAAAAAAGTTCAGACGATAAATATTTAGATGATGCAACTATTAAAAATAAATTAATGATTTTGTTGCAACATAAGGATAACGATATGGCAGTTAACATTCTTGTAAATGTCACAAAGGATGAGCACATTAAGAATTTATTCATTTCAACTCTTGATTTGGAAAATTACAATACATTAAACCAATTGCCAGAGAAATTGTTGCCATTAATTGTTGAATTGTATACAGAAAATACAACTGATGAATTTGAAGATAATAATTCTATGCTAAAAATAGTGTTGCATAAGGGTTCGATTGCACAAAAACAGTTGGTCCGTACCTCTTTAGTTAATCGTATTAACAAAAATATTGATTTGGATGGTGTAATAGATATTATAAGTTACTTTGAAAAATGGAATAAAACAGATAAAAAAGTATTGGGTGGAGTTCTTCAAGGTAAAATGCCAGATGAACAGGACGTAGAACAACTAAAAGAAAAAAATGTTGAATTAACAGATATACAAAAGAAAATCCTTAATTTATTGGATAGTTGGAATAGCACACCCAAAAACGTTTCAACAAAAATGAACAATAGATAAAACCCAATGCTCCAAAAACCAACCATATCCCTCGTCTTAGCCCTCATAGGAGTTAATTTGCTTTACTCCACTGTGTCAATATGCTCAAAACTTGCATCGCAATGTGAGTTAATGAGCATAAAATACCTGATGTGCATAGCTGGTTCGGTAGCAATACTCGGAGTTTATGCCATTCTCTGGCAACAAATACTCAAGCGTACCACACTCTCATTCGCCTATATGTTTAAAGGCACCAGTCTCATATTTGTACTTATACTTGCTTCACTGATTTTTGGAGAGCAAATAACACTAAGTAATATCATAGGAGCCGCCTTCATAATAACAGGCATAACACTATATTCCAAATCCTGACAAAACAAGACCAATCATATACAAGTAGAAAATGTATTACCTATTAGTCATATTAGCCGTATTTATAGCAGCCTGCGCCCAGCTTCTTCTAAAAAAAGGAGCTCAGATTCAGTATGACAACATAATACGTCAATATCTTAATGTGTGGGTTATAAGCGGATATGCCATAATGTTTGCCGCAATGATAATCAACATCTTTGCAATGAGTCGTGGCGTTCAAGTCAAGGAGGTCTCTATTATGGAATCCCTTAGTTATCTCTTTGTCCCACTACTCAGTTACATATTCTTCAAAGAGACTCTCTCCATTAAGAAAATCATCGCTATAGCAGTAATAATAGCAGGCATCATCATATTCTTCACCCCGATGCCAACAATTTAAAATTATTTTGCTATCTCATATTAAATTGTTACCTTTGTAACTCGTATATGTATTATGCAATGACAAGGCAATGATTCCATTTAACAAACCCTTCTTAACGGGCAAAGAAGCCCATTATATGTATCAGGCGGTCTTCTCAGGAAAGCTATCTGGTAATGGTATGTTTACCAAGAAGTGTCAGAACTTCTTTCAGGAACGCTATGGCTTTAAGAAATGTTTATTGACCACATCTGGCACAGATGCACTTGAGATGGCTGCAATGCTCTGTAATTTAAAACCAGGAGATGAAGTAATAGTACCATCATATACATTTGTCTCTACCGCACTCGCTTTTCTAAGAGAAGGTGCTAAAATTATATTCGCAGATAGTCAGGAACATAATCCAAACCTTGATGCAGACCAATTAGAGTTTCTTATCACACCAAAAACAAAGGTGATTGTACCTGTTCATTATGCTGGAGTTGCTTGTGATATGGATAAGATTATGGATGTCGCTAACCGCCATAACATTCTAGTTGTTGAGGATGCCGCACAAGCGATAGACTCTTATTATAAAGGTCGTCCATTAGGTTCCATTGGTCATTTAGGAGCATTCTCATTTCATGAGACAAAGAATATAACCGCTGGAGGTGAAGGAGGTTTACTTGTAATAAATGATGACCGTTTCATACGCCGTTCAGAGATTCTATGGGAAAAAGGTACTAACCGAACTGAATATTTCCGTGGAGAGGTAAATAAATATGGGTGGGTTGATATGGGTTCTTCATTCCTGCCAGCAGAAATAAACGCAGCGTTCCTATGGGCTCAACTAGAGCATCTTGATGAAATCCAGAACAAGCGTAAACAACTATGGAATAAGTATTATGAGTTGCTCTCAAATAATCATAGTGCAAACTATACATTACCTGAACTTCCAGACTATGCTACCAACAATGCCCATATGTTCTATTTGGTATTTAATAGTCTTGAAGAGCGTACCCAGATGATTCAAAAACTTAAAGATGCAGGATATCTTGCTGTATTCCACTATCTTAGTCTTCACAGTAGCCCATATTATAAAGACAAACATAATGGCTGCTCACTTTCAAATTGTGACCGTTTTGCAGATTGTCTGCTTCGTTTGCCTATGTTTTACGAACTCACCATAGAAGATGTTGAAAAAATATGTTCTATAATTAAAGGATGACCAATGACTAAAGCTACACCACATATATCCGTTATTACCCCTGAATACAAGGGTGAGAAGATGGTGTCAGAATTGGTTGCACGCTTAGTCAAAAGCATCAGCACCATTACAGATTCTTTTGAAATAATCCTTGTCAACGATGGCTCTCCAGATAAAACTTGGCTTGCTATAGAACAAGAATGTCACAAAGATAATCGTGTGAAAGGCCTTAATCTTAGTCGAAATTTTGGTCAACACTATGCCATTACCGCTGGTCTTAACTATGCAAAGGGAGATTGGGTAGTGGTAATGGATTGTGATTTACAAGACAGACCAGAAGAGATACCAAACCTTTATGAAAAGGCTCAGGAGGGGTATGATATTGTGTATGCAAGGCGTATGCATAATAAATTCGGATTTTTAAAGCAACTGAGTTCACACTTATTCCACTGGATTTTTGACTGGCTTAGTGGTATGCAAACTGACAAAACAGTAGCCAATTTTGGAATTTATAGTCATCAGGTGATTTCTGAATTCAATAAAATGCCTGAAGTCGCTCGTTCTTTTACCTCATTAGTTTATTATCTTGGATTTCGTATTGCCACTGTGGATGTTGAACATGGAGAAAGGGTAGAAGGAACAACCACGTATAATCTTAGACGATTGTTAAAACTAACATTTGACATTATTATTAGCAACAGCAATAAGCCGTTATATTTGGCAATCAATGGCGGCATAATTATGTCCCTCTTTTCATTTGCGTTAGCTCTATATAACATTATTGCTAAGTGGGTGGGCATTATACATGTTGATGGATATACAACGACTGTATTTTCAATTTGGTTTGTAGGAGGTTTGCTGCTTATGATGATGGGGGTTTTAGGATTGTATATTGGTAAGATTTTTAATCAGGTAAAAGGTCGTCAAATATATATTGTCCGTGATAAATTAAATTTTGATGAAAATAACTGAATGCCCTTGGGAATTAGCTAATCTTGACTGTCGTGTGGCGGAGATTAGCGTGGATATAAATGAATCCATAGATGAAACCGTCATTGTCGCTTTAGAACAAAATCATGATTATCTTGTTCTAAAAGTAGAATCTGGTGATATGCGAAAAACTATTTTGGCAGAAAAGATGGGCTATTTACTAGCAGAGACACAATTATCTATACAAAAGGCAAAGAAGGATTGGAATGTGGATAATAACAAATTAACGCAAATGATTATTTCGCAAACCAAAGTTGAACCTATAACTACCGAAAATAGTTTAACAGAACTTCTAGAAAAGATTACAGATAAAATGTTCTCTACTGATCGTATTTACTTGGATCCAGAGTTTGGACCAGTGTATAGTGCAAGACGATATAAAAATTGGGTATGTACTGAGTTTGAGAAGGGGGCATTGTTGAATAAGATTCTTTTCCGAGGAAAGTATGTAGGCTTTTCGCTTTGTAAGAAAAACGGAGAAAACCTCAATTGTTTATTAGCTGGCAATTTTGAGCAATATCAAAAAACAGGTATTGGTTATTGGATTCCACTCACACCGTTGTTTTATGAAGTGGTGGATTACAATTTATATACTACACGTATATCAACCAATAATTTCCCAGTTTGGCAGATGTATAACTGGCATAATTATATAGTCTCTAAATTTGAGTATGTTTTTATAAAACACATTCGTCATTAATATGTTAGAATATTTAAAATTTCATCACATAGGATACGCAGTAAAAAACATTGAATCTACGGCTCGGTTTTATATAGACTTAGGTTGGGATATGTCTGAAATATATTTGGATTCTGTACAAAAAACATATATTGCATTTTTGACACGTGAGGACTTTCCTATGATTGAGTTAGTGGCTCCTGTTGATGAATATTCCCCGATTAATGAAACGCTAAAGAAGATGGGTGTTACTACCTATCATATTTGCTATGAAGTGTCTAATATTAATGACTCAATACTTGAATTGAGAAGCAAACGTTTTATGCCGGTATTTATGCCAGTGGAAGCCGTTGCAATGGGAGGAAAGAAAATTTGTTATATGATGCATCCACAAGTTGGATTAATAGAACTGGTAGAAGTATGATATTTGTATTTCGAAATAATACAATAGAACAGTTTTTGGGGACTGGTTATCAATTTGCAGGTTATGATGATGTAAGTCAAGTACCTGATGCAGATGCATATTTATGGTGGTATCAGGTACCGCTTCGACTTAGTCAATCACAATTGGTAGAAGAAGTCAAATCATATCCTCAAAAGTTGCAATTTGTGGCTAATCGGATAGAAAAGACATTCTACATTTTTTTGTTAGTTCAGCACTATTTTTCTTCAGTTGAAACTGGTAATGGCGAATTATCTGAGGCGATTGACGGTTTTAATTCATATGTTCGTGAATTGGCAAGGAGTCATACAAATGTTAAAGTAATTGAATTTGGTGAATTTACTTGTCAGTTTAAAGTTGAGGAATTAATAGATTGGCGCTATTTCTTTACTGCTCAAATTCCATATAACCCACAACTGATTCGTCCATTTAAAAATTGGTGGATTCGTAAACAAGAGGAGGTCAAACTTATACGTAAGAAATGTTTAGTATTGGATTTGGATAATACTTTGTGGGGTGGCGTATTAGGTGAGGATGGCATAAATGGTATTAGCTTAAGCGGAGATTATCCAGGGAAAGTTTTTCATTATTGGCAAGAGGGTTTGAAGGATTTGCAAAGCAATGGTGTAATGTTGGCTGTTTGCTCTAAAAACAATGCTACTGATGTAGAAGAGGTGTGGTTGAAGCGTGATGATATGGTATTAAAAAAGGCTGATTTTGTTGCGGTACGTATCAATTGGCAAGACAAAGCTACAAACCTTAAGGAATTAGCCTCAGAGTTAAATATAGGTTTGGATTCATTTGTGTTTGTTGATGATAATCCTGCTGAACGTGAGTTGATTAAACAGGTATTGCCTATGGTTTCGGTACCTGATTTCCCTACTCAACCTTATGGTTTGCCATTATTGTTCCAAAAACTAGTACAAATGTTTTTTGGAATTTATGCAATCACGTCTGAGGATCGTGATAAAACCAAGCAATATGCAATGAATGCACAACGGGTAAAGGCTCAATATGCATTTGAAAATTATGAGGATTTTTTGCGTTCGTTGGATATTAGGTTGAAAATTGAGCACATAAATGACATAACAATTGTTCGTGCGGCTCAAATGACACAGAAAACCAATCAGTTTAATTTAACTACAAAGCGTTATACAGAAGATGATATTCTCAAAATAATATCTGAAGGTGGTATGGCTTGGACTTTATCTGTAGAAGATAAATTTGGAGACAGTGGTATAACTGGCTTATTAATAATAACGGCGAATGGAGTCATTGATACAATGTTGATGTCTTGTCGTGTATTGGGTAAGGGTATTGAAGATGCGTTTGTTAATTATGTTTTGAATGATATTAAAAATAGTGGCTTGTCTGTCATATATGGACAGTATATTCCAACTACTAAGAATACTCAAGTGAAGGGGTTTTGGACTAAAATGGGTTTCTCTTTAATAGGAACACGCAATAATGGTATTAGCACATATGTAATGGATCTTAATTCGGCCAGGTTAAAGGTTAAGGACTACTATAAAATTAATTAATATGGAAGATAAAATTATGAACATTCTTCGAGTTGTTTTGGAGAATAATTCTTTGGATACAACATGTTCTCAAGAAAATTGTGAAACTTGGGATAGTATGCATAATTTAAATTTGTGTTTTGAGTTAGAAGGTGAATTTGACATTATGTTTGAACCAGAAGAAATGGCGGCTATGAAGTCTTATTTAGATGTTGTTAATATTGTTAAATCTAAACTTAGCAATAATTCTTAAAACAGTAGGCTTGTTTGATGCTAAAATTAAACTATTGCTTGTGAATTTCTCTAATTATATTTTCATAAATTTGTCCAAAGACCAATCTTTGATTTTGATGTTTCTAAAACAGATATGTAGTTTATATGCCAAATATATGAGATGAAAAAGTAAAGAATAGAACAAAATAATGATTAGAAGAAGTTTGTACGCTTATTTTATATTAAAAATAAGTATGCTCACTTATAGATTGTCCTTTAGCGATATGGTTTGGTACCACTGACATCTGCAAATCTTATTTTGAACAATAGGTTATACGATGAAAGATCTTAATACCATAATATCTGATTATTTAACTTATGATGATACGGACTATGCCATAATGATTACTGGTAGTTGGGGGTGTGGAAAGTCGTATTATCTCAGTCATGAATTATCCAATTTAATAAACGGAATTGAATATCATGGCAATTTAGATGCAATAGGCACGGTAAAGAAAAGGTGGAACAATTGGAAAAATAAGAAATGTAAAGCCCATTTTGAGTATGCCTATATTTCCCTATATGGACTTGCTTCGGTTGAGGACTTTTACGTTAAGGTGTTCTGTGGTCTAAACAGATGGGCAGACAATGGATTAGTAGGCTTGATATTAGCCACAGGTATGAAACATATAGGTATTGAGGCTAGCAGGTCAGATATCAAGACGGTAACAAATGTCTCAAAAAATACGGTACTGATATTTGATGACCTTGAACGTGTTTTAGTACCCGTGAAAGAGGTGTTTGGTTTAATTAACTCGTATGCGGAACACGGACATCATAAAGTGATTGTTGTATGTCACGAGGATAAATATTTAAAAGACTCCGATTATGTCTCGTATAAAGAGAAGAACTTCCGATTTACCTATAAATACAAGGCAGATATATCTGTGGTATATGATACCATCATATCCAAAATTGCAGATACAGATTACAAAACATATTTTTCGACTCCGACGATTAAGGATTTGGTTCTCGATTTATTTCGTCTGGGTGGTAATGATAATTTGAGGACACTCAAATTTGTCATTGAAATATTCCATAAAATATATCTTCTTGTAACTGCTAATTTGAAGTACCGTGATAAAATTATCCGTAATCTCCTCGTTTCAACAATGATATACTCTATGGAGTACAAGTCGGGTGAAGACAAGGAACAGTTGGAGCGATTGAAAGAAAAGTTTGAAATAGACCTTAGTTTCTTTAGTACAAAACATAATGATACAGAGACAGTCTCTAAAAAGTCAATTTCTGAAATCTGTAATGAAAAATACGGCTCTTATTTTACACAGGAGATGCGGCAATATAAGTGCATCATCTTCTATGTCATAAATGGATACCTTGATCTTGAAGCCATAAGCAAGTCCATCAAAGAGCTAAATGACGTGTATTTGAGAGAAGAAGGAAGTCCTGCTAGTCGTGTGTACCTTAAATTACAGTCAATGTCTACGATATCAGATTATGAGGTTATTCCAGCCATTAAAGAAATGCTTGGTTATGTTAAGGAAGGAAAATATAACCTGTATGATCTTCTGAATGTGTATAGTCTTTTGCTGAAGTACCACTATATCAATATTTGTGGATTTCAGATAACTGATGAAATAGATGAACTCTTTAGAGAGGCGATGGATCTTACAGCTCAATATCATGTATATAATCCCTCGTTTGATATCAAAACTCCAATATGGGATAGTCGAGATACAAGAACGGATATATTAGACAAGTACAGAAAAATCAAGGACTATGCATCTTGCATCAATTATAAACAGAATGTCAAGATTGTTGAAAAGGAATGCGAAAAGTTTGTGAATGCAGCAGAGAATGGAGATATAGAAGCTCTTATTGCATACCGTAATAACAGCGATGCTATGATTTGTTTAAAGGACTTGGATTGGAGTAGAGTATCTAAGGTTCTTCTTGATGGTCCTAATAAAGTTGCGTGTGAACTGGTAACCTGCATAGAGTATATAATGAACAGTGGTTGTATTTATCCAGAAGCAAGAGAAAAGGTAATGAGTCAACTAATGAATTGGTTGCCTGATTATGTAGAGAAAGGTGATGGTCGAGTACGTTATTTTTACTTGACAGAGTTATATAATCATATGAAAGATATTTTATTAGGTACAAATAACTAAAATTAATATTTTAACAAGAATGGATTTTACCGAAACAAGAATATGATGAATAAGAGTAATATAACAAATAATAGCGAATGGAGAACATAAACATTACAGGGCAAGAGGAATTGCAGACGCTAGAAACAACAAAGTACTTGCGGCGGATGCTCAAAAATTGTTCTGATAACTCGAAGATTATTTTTGATTTCAGTATTTACTATCCTTCGGTTTTCTCTGATTTAGAATTGACTAATCTAATGTTTGATACCTGCAAACCTGTTGAAACTAGGATAATAGAGGCTGAAATATTACAAAGGCAACACTTGAATGATCGTTGGATTAATGTTGTGTTGATGAGGCTGTGTTTTTCAATTCGGAACGAGAATTCAATCTACTATCAAAAATCGACGGAATATGCTCGTTTGGCGGTTATATGTGGGCACAACGAGGGAGAAGCAGAGAAGCGTCTTGTGATAAATCTAACAAGAGAAAAGAGGTATAATCAGATAGTGGAACTGTGCAGTGCATTATTAGATGATAAGAAAATAAAGTGTCTGTTGAGTAAGAAGTATGTGGGATACTTTGAAAAGAAATTAAAAATTAATGAAAAGAGATTAGTAAAATCTATTGATACTCCTTATTGCAGGTTGTTCTCGAAAGATGAATATAAAAGATGGATGGATGCTATTGAGGCGGAGAATATAGATGTGAATATATCCGAGGAAGATAGAATCAATGCTTTGTTACAGCGGAGTCTTTCATCGAAAAATGATGATTATATCCATATTATGTAGAGTACAAAGTCATTTTTATTGATGTAATTGTTATATGTGCTTTATCTTTACATAAATACCATGTGAGCTAGATAGAAATAGCCCCAAGTAACTAATTAATTATATTAATTGTTGCGATAGGGATGCTAAATTTTTTTTTGAATATTATTATATAGTAATGATTCCAATAAATGTTTTTTCAAAAAAAGGTTATTGCAAAGGCAATATATATGTTAGAGACATACCATCTAAAGGTATATGTAAAGTAGAATGCATTATTGTTAAGAAAATCGAAACGGAGCTGCAAGATGAGGTCGAAACGGTTTCTGGAATAACTATAAGAGCAGGTCTTTCTGATTTTGATGATACAATAAAAGATGCATATTTGTTTACATCAATAGCAAAACCGTACAACCTTCATTACTTATTATTACGATCGTTGGGATTTCAATATGAGAATAATTCGTATACAAAAACATGTCTCTTAAAGAATGATAGTCGGTTTATTAAGTTAGATGTCTTGGATAATCGATTTCGTATTGACAAAAATACTATTGATAAGAGTATGCATAATCTGATTCATGATATCACCTCTTTGCATGAATTACAAAATCAGGTTCGCGAATTATTCCAATTTGAGTTATACGTTGATGTCCGAAAATGTAATCACATTCTTTGCTTATTAGCAGAATTACAAGCATTCATTGAAATAATCGAGCATAAAATAACAGGCACAACATATTGCTGTTACATTAAGCAACTTCCAAAATTATTACAGACATCGCAATATTTTGAAATGCCGCAATCTGATGTAGACTTGATTGTTGGTTATATGTGTGATATTAAAGGTTATTCTATCAAAGTTGATTTGAATGGTTGTGCATATATATGTAAATATGAATCATAAAGTATAAAAAAATAAGAACGAAATTAATATCCAATGTGCAGAGGAGGAAGAAAATCAAATAATGAATGGTCAAAAACATATATACCTTGAATTATCCAAAGACCAATCTTTGGTTCTGAAATGTGTTGCAATTTGTGCAATGCTATGTCACCACGTATTTTGCTTTCCACCATCAATAGTTGATTCTCATTTTAGTTGGTTAACTCTTCAAATTGGTGAAATAGGCAAAGTTTGCGTGTCAATTTTTCTGTTTGTAAGTGGGTATGGGTTATATAAGCAATATAACTCATTGATATCCAAAGTTTTACCCCCCCCGATTATTAGCGCTCAACATTCTGATAGTCAAATAGTTAGACGGAAAAATGAAAAATTAGGCAGATTTGTAATATGGTTAAAAGAAACAATTAAGTTTGAACTGAAAAGATTTATTAAATTTTATACAAATTATTGGGTTATATTTCTGATTTTTGTTCCAGTCAGTGTGTACGTATTTAACATACCACTTTCAAAAGCGTATGGAGAAGAGTCAGATATTCTAACTTCATTAATAATTGATATATTAGGTTTTAATGGTTTTGAAAGTTACAATATAACTTGGTGGTATAATAAAGTAATTTTAACATTTTATTTGATTTTTCCGTTATTGTATTATGCTGTAAAAAAATGTGGATGGCTTGTTTTATTGGTTGCTATGGTGTGGATGAAGTACAACCATATACAATGTTTGTGGTATTGGCACGATTGGCTTTTTTCTTTCATCTTGGGTATGTGCTCAATTAGGTACAAAGAGCAAATAGAGTCTCTTTTGAATAAAATAGGGCGGAATTGGAGCATTGTTGTTGCTGTTTTGTTTACAGTTTTCTGGATTGCGGAGCGTCAATATGCTATCATTCCATATTCAGGACCATTTATTACAGGAACAAGAAGTGATGGATTTATTACTTTTGGAATATTTATGATTGTATGTCTATGCCCGATACCAAAGAATGCTAACAAGATAATGTGCTTTATTGGATTTCATTCAGCTAATATATATTTAATTCATACATTTATTTATTCAAGATGGTTTGCTTCTTACATATATGCTACAGAATATGCTGTTGTATCCTTTTTAACACTTTTGTTTGTCTGCCTAGGGCTTAGTTGGTGCATCGAACTTATTAAAGAAAAGTGTGCTATCAATAAATTATCTCAATACTGCATTTCATCTATTAACAAACTATAATATGCTATGAAAAACTATAAGAAAATTTGTTTTTTTTGTTTATTGCTTGTTTTTGCTGTTTTATTTTTTGTGTTGTCGTATAATACTTTTTTTCTCAGTGATGATTATGCGATGTCATATGATATGAACGGCACACCAATAGAGAGTATAGGACAAATTAGTCAAGCAGTATATACTTTCTATTTCAACTGGGGTGGTGGTATTTTAGGAACTTTCAACCAATTCCTTTTTTGTGGTCTGTTTCCTGACAAAATATGTTTTGATATTGTAAATACATTGATGTTTGTTGTATTCTTGTTCTTATGCACCATTTGTGCGGTAAATGATAAATCGCAAAGATTATTGTCTCTTGCTATAATATTTGTATTTGGGTGGTTGTTACTTCCAATGCAGAATGAAACAATGTTCTGGATAGTTGGTAGTACTGCATATCTGTGGACAACTGTTCAAGCCATTGCGTTTATCTCTATCTTCTTTTATTTTAAAAATAGAAATAATAGCAATTTGATAATAGCATTACTCGGTGTGGCATCATTCTTTTTGGCATCCTCTCATTTAATAGCGGCTCTTTCCATCAGTGGTGCTCTTATTTTCTATTATCTTGTTTTCCATAGAGATGAATTGAATAAGACAATCGTTGTTATGTCTATTATGTATGGCTTTGGGACTGCCATAATTACTTTTGCTCCTGGTAATTTTGCAAGACAGGCAACACTTGAGAATGGACACTTTTTGAATGTTTATGCAATGATTAGGAGTTTTCTGGATTTAAAGATATTCTATCTGTTGCTGATTGCTTCCATTGCGTATTTGATTTATAATAAATCAGCGTTTGTTAACTTTGTTAAAAATAACCAATTCCTACTCTGGACTCTTGGATTTTCAATTTTTGCTTTTTGTATAGTTTTTCATCCATCAACAAGAGCAGCATTCTTCACAGAAACAGTGTCATTGATTCTGTTTGTTAAAATATTGTTGGAATTATGTTCTAAAAAAGTATGTAGTATTTTTGCTGTGTGTTTATGTCTTATCTGCTGTGTTGATTATTGTTATGCATATAAAGATATTATCAAACAAAAACAAAACAATGATTTATTCCTTCAACAGTTGATTGCAGATAATGGAGTTACGTGTTTTGAAACAGTCCCAAACAAGCATCGCATGGCTAATCCTGTGCGATATGAGCATTGGACATATCATGCTCTTAAACTAAAATATGGTTTTGCTATGGTCTCAATTAAGCCATATGTTTATTGTGACATACAGGATGAAAGTGTGTTCTCTAAAGAAAATAAACTTGATGGTTGTGAGTATGCATATCAAATAGATGAAAGAATTGTTTTGCGGATTCCTCATACAAATGTTTCATTCAATAAAGTTGAATGCAATGTACAATATACTATGCCAAAAGTATGGCATAGAGATTTAAGAAGTAAAATGCACCTCTTCAAGTATGAGAGACAGACCAATTATATTGCAGAAAAACCTGATTACACAGATGCTCATTATAATTACTTCATATTCGGACCTGTTGGCAATAAACAAGAAATAATTACATTTGTTAATTGTTCTTTTTAGTTTTATCTTTGCAGTTGAAATATAAAAGAGATTGCAAAAAGATGTCTAATACAAAAAACACAATTATAAAAGCAATTTGGATTCTATTTGGTGTTGGAGTGCTGACGGCAGTAATACTGTTTGCACTTATAAACGCCGGGGCAATAGGGTATATACCTGATATTGCAGAGTTGCAGAATCCTAAAAACAAGTTTGCAACAGAAATCTACTCTGAAGACGGAGTGCTTATTGGCAGATATTTCTACGGAAAAGACAATCGTGTGGCTGTAAAGTATAATGAAATCTCACCTTATATGACACAGGCACTTGTGGCAACTGAGGATGCAAGATTTTATGACCATTCAGGCATCGATGTAAAGGCATTGTTCAGAGCCGTTGTGCTTAGAGGTCTGTTCCATAGAAAACAGGCTGGCGGTGGCAGTACCATCACCCAGCAACTTGCCAAGCAGTTATACTCACCACAGGCGGAGAATATTATTGAGCGGGCGATGCAGAAACCTATAGAGTGGGTTATAGCTGTAAAACTTGAGCGCTACTACACTAAGGAAGAGATAATTGCAATGTATCTGAACCAATTTGACTTCCTTAATAATGCCGTAGGTATCAAGAGCGCCGCACAGGTCTATTTCAGCACTACACCTGACCAACTTAACATAGAGCAGTCAGCAATGCTTGTGGGAATGTGCAAGAACCCTTCATACTTTAATCCTAACAGATTTTTGGAGCGTACTCAAGGGCGTAGGAACACTGTTCTTGACCAAATGTATAAGAATGACTTTATAACTGAGGCTGAGTGTGATTCTCTAAAACAGATACCTATAGAGCTTAAATTCCAAAAAGTTGACCACAAGACAGGTCCTGCTCCTTATTTCCGTGAGTTTTTGCGTAGGACACTTACCGCAGATAAACCTGATAGAGACAGGTACGCATCGTGGCAAGACCAGAAATTCTATGAGGATTCTTTGGCTTGGGAAACCAATCCGCTTTATGGTTGGTGCAATAAGAACCGTAAGCCTGACGGCTCAAAATACAGCATTTACACTGACGGCTTGAAAATTTACACAACCATTGACTCCCGTATGCAACGGTATGCAGAAGAGGCTGTAAATGAGCATATTACAGGCTATCTGCAAAAGAAATTCTTTCAGGAGAAGAAGGGCAAGAGCTATGCACCGTTCTCATATATTCTTACTAAAGATGAGCGTGAGCAGATTATGCAACGCTCAAAACGGCAGTCAGAGCGGTACATAAACCATAAGCGTGCCGGCATGAGTACTGCAGAGATAGAGGAGGCTTTCAGCACACCTGTTCCAATGAAAGTGTTTGACGGTACATCGTATGTTGATACCGTTATGACCCCGATGGATTCAATCAGGTGGGACAAATTCTTCCTGCGATGCGGATTCATGTCAATGGACCCGCATAACGGACATGTTAAGGCGTATGTGGGTGGTCCTAATTTCTCTGCTTTTCAGTACGACATGGTTACTCAAGGTAAGCGTCAGGTGGGTTCAACAATAAAGCCTTACCTTTACACTTTGGCTATGGAGGAGGGCTCTCATCCATGTGACAAACTGCCTAATATTCAGCCTACTATATATCTGCCTAACGGCGATATGTGGCAACCTCGTGACGGAGGCAAAAAGCATATTGGTGAGATGGTAACTCTGCGTTGGGGTCTTGCAAATTCAAACAACTGGATTTCTGCTCAGCTGATTAGGGATTACAGTCCGCAAGCCCTTGTAAATCTGATGCATTCATTTGGAATATTGAGTTATATTGACCCTGTGGTATCGTTGTGCTTAGGACCTTGTGAAGTGTCTGTAAAGGAGATGGTGGGGGCGTATACAACTTTTGTAAACCAAGGAATCAGAGTGGAACCTATGTATGTTACTAGAATTGAGGACAACAAAGGCAACTTGCTTGAGCGTTTCACCCCTGTGACTTCTGAAATAATAAGTGAGGAGACAAGTTATGAGATGCTTATAATGTTGCAAGCCGTCATTAATGAGGGTACAGGCGTGCGTCTGCGTTACAGATACGGTTTCAAGGGTGATATAGGCGGTAAGACAGGTACCACAAACAATAACTCTGACGGTTGGTTTATGGGTGTCACTCCTGAACTTGTAAATGGTGCATGGGTCGGCGGTGAAGACCGTTCCATTCATTTTGATTCAATGGCAGAAGGGCAGGGTGCTTCAATGAGTCTTCCTATCTGGGCATTGTATATGCAAAAAGTCTATGCTGACAGTACATTACAATACTCCGATACCACTCATTTCAATATTCCGCGTGACATCATGCACAAGTATGATTGTCGTGCCTTACCTGAAGATATTAATAAAACTGACAATATATTTGGAGAAGACTTTTAAATTTATTATCTTTGCAGAATATATTAACTTTTCTTTATTCTTTATTAACTATTAACTATATCCTATGCATATCTACTTTAACATTAACTATTTTACCTCTTGGGGTCAGAACATGGCACTGAGCGGTACTTTGCCACAACTTGGTGGCGGTGATACGTCAAAAGCCGTTTATATGAACTTCCAATGGAAAGAGAATTGGAGTTATGACCTTGAAATAAAGGGCACGGAGCCATTTGAATTCCAATATAAGTATGTGCTGCGTAATTCAAACGGAATTGACACCGTAGAGTGGGGTGATGACAGAATAATTAAAGTAGACCCAAGCAAAACAGAAAATATATATCTATATGACACTTGGAATAACCCTGGTGCCATTGAAAATGTATTTATGACTTCTCCTTTCCAGAATGTACTGTTCAAGAAAAACTATGAATCGGTACCTGAAAAGAAGAAACTTAAATATACACACATTTTGCGTGTAAAGGCTCCTTTGCTTAAGGCAGGTGAGGCTCTTTGCGTTGTAGGAAGTTGTAAATCCCTTGGTAATTGGGATACCTCAAAGGCACTTCTTATGGACAATCAGTCATATCCTTGGTGGAGTGTAAAGGTAGATTTAAGTAAAGACAATCAAGATGCAATAAATTATAAGTTTGCAGTGTATGACATTGAGGACAAGAAATTCAAATATTTTGAAGACGGTCCTGACAGATACACTCCAAACATCAGAAACGCAAACTCCCTAACAATAGTTTCAGGGACATTTGCTAATTTTAACCCTACACAGTTCCACGGAACAGGTGTCGGTATACCGGTATTTTCAATCCGTACAAACAACAGTTTTGGTTGCGGCGATTTTGCAGACCTGAAACTGCTTGTGGATTGGGCTCATAAAGTTGGACTAAAGCTTATTCAGGTTCTACCACTTAACGATACCATAGGTACACACACTGACGCGGACGTGCTTCCATACGCGGCAATTACGGCATTCGGATTCTCTCCGTTATACCTTAACTTGCCGGCAATGGGCAAACTCAATTCAGAGAATGACCTTGCAAAACAGTATGATGCGGCACAAAAACGTTTGAATGCACTACCTATGGTGGAGTTCCTTGAGGTTGTTAATTTCAAGATTGCTTATGCCAAAGCCCTTTATATGCAAGAGAAAGACTCTTTCTTAGCATCTGAAGGGTTTAAGGCATACTTTAAGGAGAACGAGGAATGGCTTGTACCATACGCTGCCTATTGTGCACTTAGAGATAAGTTTGGCACATGTAATTACAGCGAATGGGGTGAATATGCTGTCTATAACAAGACAAAAATTGACAAATTCATTAAGAGTAATTTTGATGAGGTTGCAGTAAACTACTTTATTCAGTACAATTTACACCTGCAACTTCAAGAAGCGGTTAACTATGCACACCAAAACGGCATTATCATTAAGGGTGATATTCCTATCGGCGTAAACCGTAACGGCGTTGACACTTGGGTTAATCCTGAACTGTTCCACATGGATATGGCAGCCGGTGCTCCACCTGATATGTTTGCCATTAAGGGACAGAACTGGGAACTTCCTACCTACAATTGGGAAAAGATGGAGGAGAGAGGTTTCAAATGGTGGAAATCACGTTTCCGTGTTATGGGTAACTACTTTGATACTTTCCGTATTGACCACATACTTGGATTCTTCCGTATTTGGAACATTCCAACAGAACATGTAGAGGGTATCATGGGCTATCTTAACCCTTCAATACCTGTACACATAAATGAATTTGGAGAACACGGTCTGCGTTTTGACTATAACCGTTTCTGTATGCCGTTTATTACTGACAGCGTAATTTGGGAAATCTTTGGCGATGATGCCGCATGGGTTAAGGAAAACTGCATTGATATATTTGACGGCTGGATACTACGTTTGAAACCATTCTGTGACACACAGGCTAAGATTCAGGCAATGTTTGACAAACGTCAGATTTCAGAAAAAATTAAGTGGGGCTTGTTTGACCTTGTTTCAAACGTCCTATTCTTTGAAGTTAAAGGTTCAAACGGCACTCAATTCTATCCACGATACGGAATGCAGGTGCTTACAACTTTCCGCTATCTTGATGACTATACAAAACGCAAGATAGAAGAGATATATGTTGACTATTTCTATCGCCGTCAGGACGGACACTGGAAATACAGTGCACTGCGTAAACTGCCTGCAATAAAGCGTAGCACTAACATGATGGTTTGCGGTGAAGACCTTGGTATGATGGCAGACTGTGTTACATCAGTTATGAATGAACTTGGCATACTCAGCCTTGAAATTCAGCGTGCTCCAAAAATTGACACTATTGAGTTCTTCCATCCTGCTGACGCAAAATACCTTTCTGTTGTTACCCCGTCAACCCACGATATGAGTACCATACGTGGCTGGTGGGAGGAGAAACCTGACGTTACACAACGTTTCTATAACCAACAGTTAGGACATTGGGGTGGTGCACCATACTTTGCAGAGTGGTGGGTTTGTCGTGACATTCTTGTGCAGCACCTATACAGCCCTGCCATGTGGTGTATATTCCAAATTCAGGATTTGTTTAGCATTAACGCCCAAATCCGCCGTGAGAATCCACATGATGAGCGTATAAACGTTCCGTCCAACTCAAAGAACAGCTGGCGTTACCGTATGCACATAACTGTGGAGGATTTGCTGAAGGCAGATGAGTTTAATAATGAGTTAAAAAATTATATAACCCAAGCAGGCAGATAATTTTTGTTTTTTAATGGTGTATTTCACCAATGAAATATAGAAATCTGATATTGTCAATAGTAGTGGTAGCGTTTTTCTCTTCATGCGTTACCCCACGCAGAACGCGTTATTTGCAGGAACCAGACCGCTCCATTGCATCATATCCTGAGGTGTACACCCCTGCTGACTATCAGATACAGAAAAGCGATGAACTCTATATACGTGTAATAACACTTGACCCTGAGTCAAGGAAGATATTTAATGCTGACGGAGCAGGCACTACAACAGGAAATGTAAGAACTTCCAACTCAAAAGGTTTATATACCTATACGGTATATGATGACGGAACTATAGATTTCCCTTATATAGGGGCAATAGAGGTTGCAGGACTTACAACCCGTGAGGCAAAAGAGGCAATAGAAAAGAAACTTGTTGAATATGTAATAGACTGCTCAGTAGAGGTAAGACTTGTTAATAGTTATTTTAACTTGGTTGCACATGACAAGGCTGGAAGATTTCAGATAACTAAGGAGAAAATGACAATTTTTGAGGCACTTGCTGTTGCAGGAGACTTAGGTCAATATGCTGACCGTAAGAAGGTTAAGATTCTTCGTCAGAATCAGGACGGCACCACTTCCATAAGGGAGTTTGACCTCCGTAGTAAAACTATAATAGGCTCAGAATACTATTACATACAGCCAAATGACATTATTTATGTCAAGGCATTTGGAGGACAGTATTTCCGTATAAACTCATTCCTTACGGCACTTGGAGTCACCACCACCACCATATCGTTCGGATTGCTTATCTGGCAGGTGGTGAACCTTTGTATAAATGCGGCAAAACCGGCAAAATAGTATGATTGGTAACAGAAGAAATATAAATATTAAAACTTTAGCGTTAGCAATAGTTCTATTGCCAATGCTCTCTTCTTGTATTACCAATAAGAAAATAACCCTTTTGCAAGATGGTAAAAAGATGCCTCAGTATGAACAAGTGGAGTACTCTTATTATAAGATTCAAAAGAATGATGAATTGCAGATACGTCTTCTAAGCTCAAATGAAGAGGCTACAGCCATGTTTGATATGAATACTTCAACTTCTGGATTGAGTTCAAACAATTCACGCTCATATAGAGTTTATGAAGATGGCACAATAGATATTCCTTATATATCTCATATACCGGTTGCAGGGCTTACAGTGCGTGAGGCTGCCAAAACCATAGAGGCAAGAATAAAAGAGTATGTACCTGATGCTATGGTAAAGGTGGGTCTTGCAAATGATAAGTTCTATATAGTTGCAGAAGGTAATAAAGGTGCTTATGAACTTTATAAAGAGAAACTTAACATATTCCAAGCACTTGCATTGGCTGGCAATATTGGAACCAATGCAGACCGCAAGCATGTACGCATTCTGCGTCCTGACATTGAGGGCAAGACACATGTTATGGAGTTTGATATGCGTGCAAAATCAATTATCGGCTCAGAATACTATTATATTCAGCCGAATGATGTCATATATATAGGACCTATTAAGGGCAATTTCTGGAGGTCTGAGAGTTATGCTGAGTCTATAGGAGCCATAACAACATCAATAAATTTCTTAGTGTCAATATTTAATTTAGGTATTACAACAGGTTTATATAGTAAATAATGGAATTTGATAACAGTCAATATAACGGACAATACAACAATGCCTCATACGGCATGCCTAATCCGCAGCCTGTAAAGGATGATGATGACGGAGGTTCTAACATTGATTTCTTTGCGTGGGCTATACGTATATTAAAAGGGTGGTGGCTATTCCTTATATTCATAACCATCTTTATGATTGCCGCCTTCCTTAAAAACATGAAGTGGACACCACAATACACCAGTTCAGCACTTGTAATTATTGAGGAGAATAAAGGTATGATGAATTCCTCAAACGTCCTTATGCAAGGTTTTGTGGCTGAACATGCGTATCGTAATGTAAATAACCAGGTCATTATGTTCGGTTCATTTGACCTGATTAGCCGTGTAATAGGGAAACATCCTGAATTCACCACAGACTACTATTCAAGAGGTCATTTCAAAACCACAAACTACTATAAACGTTCTCCAATTGATATTAAGAAGGATTTTGTGGTTGCAGGCTCATATAACCGTGAGTTTGAATTTGAGGATAACAGTGACGGTACATATAAAATCATAATTCCTGAGGGAAGAGATACACCTGAGGTTATACTGAAAGGAAAATATGGAGAACCACTTGAATCTTCATTCTTCTTCCTTACTGTTGATAAGACCCCTATGTTCTATCAAGGTTGCAAACTCTATTTTACATTTTATGAAAAAGAGCAACTTGCAATGAACTATTCATCACGTCTTGCTTTTGATTTCCTTATGCAAGGGGCATCTGTTGTCAAGTGTACTGTGACAGGTGGCGTACCTGAAAAGGACCAGGATTTTCTGAATGCACTTTGTGATGAGTTCCTTGCCGATAACCTTGCACGTAAGAATGATGCCGCCATAAAGACCATTGACTTTATTGATGAGCAGATGAGTTCATTGTCTGACTCAATAAGAGTATCTGAAGGGCAACTTAACAACTATCGTTCATCAAACTTTGTGTCATCAACGGCAGGCGGAAGTTTGCTTGTGTCACAGTATAATACTGTGGTGGCAAAACTATCTGAAATGCGTCTTAAGGAGTCATATCTTAAGTATTTGAAAGATTATCTGCAGAACAATGTTGAGGACGGAACCCTTATGGCACCAACAGATTTGGGAATCAATGAATCTGCCCTTACAAGTCTTGTAACCAAATATACTGAAACTCAGATTAAGAGAAATGAAGTGGGTGCAAAGAGTCCTCTTTATACTAAATATGGCAGAGAACTTGACACATATAAGGTTCAGATTAATGAGGTGTTGAAGAATGTAAAGGTGGAGATGGATTTGCAGAAAACTGAACTTACCGCTCAAATGGCTGAAATTGAGAAGGCTATGCAGGAGCAGCCTTATAAGGAGCAGCAACTTCAACATATTGAACGCCGTTTCAAACTTAATGATGACTACTATTCATTCCTTATGCAGAAACGTGCCGATGCTCAAATCCAAAAGGCATCAAACTCTCCTGATAATATTATTCTTGAACGTGCCCGTTTCTCAACCCTTACAAATGGAGCGGAGAAAAACAAGACATATTCCACCTATTTTATTATAGGTCTGTTGATACCGCTTGGAATAATAATTCTTAAGGAGATGCTTGTTCCTTACATTCGTACGGAGCAGGAGATAACTAAACTGAGTGAGAATCGTGGTGCCATTATGGGTGTCATTCGCCATACAAACAGCCGTTCTCCGGTTATAGTTGATAAGCATCCAAAGAGCAGTGTTGCAGAGAGTTATCGTGTAATACGTACTCAAATTGAATATGTGTTGCACAGAAAAGAGAATATAACTGTAATGATTACCTCAACCCAATCAGGTGACGGTAAAACTTACATAAGTGCAAATATGGCTGGAGTATATGCCGTTACAGGTAAAAAGACCCTGCTTATTGACCTTGATATGCGTAAGCCGTCAGTTCAGAGCCTTTTGAATGTGGATTATAATAAAGGTATCTCAGACTATCTTACAGGGGACATATCATTAGAGCAGGCAATAATCAAGGATTCCCGTTACAGATTTGATATGCTGCTTGTAGGTACTATTCCTCCAAGTCCCGGGGAGTTGCTTAAGTCTGATATTATGAAACGCCTGATGGAGAAACTTAAGAAAGAGTACAGTTACATAATAGTTGATACATCACCTATAGGCCTTGTAGCCGATGCCTACACTGTAATGGACTTTACTGATGTAATCCTTTATTCTGTCCGTTGTGGCAAAACCAACAAGAAATTGTTTAAGAACACAGTTAACAACCTGTTCCAAAACGGAGTGCAGAATATCCGTTATGTATTTAATGATGTTAACTTCCATAAGTTAGAGTATAGCCGCTACTATAGCAACTATTATGGTGCATACGGTCATTATGGTAACAAGTATTACGGTTACTATGGCTACGGCAGTGGAGAACACAAGAAAGATAATGCGTATGTGGATTATTTTGATGAGAGTGAATAGAGTCGGAGAATTGGTGAACTGGTGAATCGGTGAATCGAAAGATTCACCAACGATTAACCGATTCCACGATTAACCGATTAACCAAATAAACATTTATATGAACGAACAACGTAAAATCGCCGTAATTGGCTTGGGCTATGTGGGACTCCCACTTGCCATAGAGTTCGGCAAAAAATATCGCACCCTTGGATTTGATATTAATGCCGCCCGTGTGGCAGAGTTGCAGGCTGGCAAAGACCATACTTTGGAGGCAAATCTTGCCGCTATGAAAGAGGCTACAGATTTATATGCAAACAATACAGGCATAGGACTTAGCTTTGCATGCTACCCTGAGAAACTAAAGGATTTCAACACCTTTATAGTATCAGTACCTACACCTATTGATGAATTTAATAATCCAGACCTTACACCGCTTCTAAAGGCATCTGCAATGCTTGGTGGTGTGCTAAAGAAGGGAGATATTGTGATTTATGAAAGTACCGTATATCCTGGTTGTACAGAAGAGGATTGCGTACCCGTACTTGAAAAGCATTCAGGGCTTAAGTTCAATGTGGATTTCTTCTGCGGCTACTCCCCAGAGCGTATAAATCCAGGCGACAAGGAGAATACCCTTACAACCATCAAGAAGATTACATCAGGTTCAACACCTGAAGTCGCTGAGATAGTTGATGAACTCTATAAATCAGTAATTGTAGCAGGTACACATAAGGCACCGTCAATGAAGGTTGCCGAGGCTGCAAAGGCTATTGAGAACACACAGCGTGATATCAATATCTCATTTATGAATGAACTTGCACTTATTTTTGACCGTGTAGGCATTGATACAAATGATGTCATTGAGGCTGCAGGTACAAAGTGGAATTTCCGTAAGTATCGTCCGGGACTTGTAGGCGGACACTGCATAAGCGTTGACCCATACTATCTTGCCCACAAGGCAAACGCCCTTGGTTACAACCCGCAGGTAATACTCTCAGGTCGTAGAGTAAACAACAGCATCGCTCAGTTTATTGCCCAGAAGACCCTGAAACTTATGATTCAGGCAGACCATAAAATCAAGGGTGCAAATATCCTTGTGTTGGGTATAACCTTTAAAGAGAACTGCCCCGATATGCGTAACACTAAGGTTATTGACATTATCAAAGAGTTGAGAGACTTTGGCGTGAATGTAGATGTATATGACCCTTGGGCAAGCAAAGAGGAGGTTAAGGCGGAGTTCGGCATTGATTTGCTACCAAAAATCAATCCGCAAAAGAACTACCAAGCCATCATAGCCGCCGTAGCCCACAAAGAGTTCTATGAATTTGATTTCAAGAAATACAAAGATGCCGGAGCCGTAATCTTTGACGTAAAAGCCTTTGTTGACAGAAAATACGTGGATGCAAGATTATGATACATTCTACTGTTTATGATTGCAAGATTATAGATATACGCAAGTATACTGATAATAGGGGATATCTTTCGGTAATAGAAGGGGAATATGATATTCCTTTTGATATCAAGCGTATATATTATTTGTATATGGTTCCCGAGGCCGCAAGAGGAGCTCACGCACATAAGTCGCTAAAGCAATTTATGATAGCAACAAGCGGCTCTGTCCATATTACACTTGATGATGGAAGAGAAAAGAAAACATTTGTTTTAGACAAACCTTGGAAAGGTCTGCTTGTGGTACCTGGTTTGTGGCGTACATTGGATAATTTTTCAGGGGGAGCGGTTTGTATGGTTCTCGCAAGTGAGAAATATGAATCGGAGGATTATATACGTGATTATGGTGAATTTTTAAAATACAAGGAATTATGATTCATCAATTATCAGACTGTAAAGCTTATATACCAAGTACTACAAATGTGTGGCAGTATTGTGTTATTCTCCCTGATGCCACAATTGGAGAAAATTGTAATATTTGTAGTCACTGTCTTATAGAAAATGGAGTTAAAGTAGGAAATAATTGTACAATCAAATGCGGTGTTCAATTATGGGATGGAATAACATTAGAAGATAATGTTTTTATTGGTGCAAATGTAACCTTTACCAATGACCGATATCCTAAATCAAAGAATAACAATTGGAATTTAGAAAAAACATTTGTTAAGAGTGGTGCAAGTATTGGTGCTGGGAGTACCATCTTGTGTGGTGTTACTATCAGTGAAAATGCAATGGTGGGTGCAGGTAGTGTAGTTACTAAAGATATTCCTGCTGGGGAAATATGGGCAGGTAATCCAGCAAAATTTCTAAAAAACGTTACAAAATCTTAATGATTCAAGGTATATCACATAACAAAAATAGAGTGTTCGGCCTAGATATATTCAGAATATCACTAGTTTTATTGATATTTTTGTTCCATTCACATATACATATTGGTTGCTCCTACGGGATATTTAATTATTTTGTATCCCGTGGGGCAATTGCTATGACAGCGTTTTTTATGTTATCGGGTTATTCTTTAACATTAGTATATGGAAAGCAAGATATATTGGCAAAAGAAGCATTAAAAACATTTTATTCTAAACGATGTTTCAGTTTATTGCCCCAATATTTTGTATTGGCATTTTTGTATATCATAATTTTGGGTGACGAATCAGTATTGGAAAATATCATATTATTTCCCGTAGAGTTATTTGGATTACAATCAACATATTGCAGTTTATTCGGAGTAACACATAATAGTGGTACTTGGTTCATATCTTGTTTAATTATTTGTTATTTGTTATATCCATTTTTTCAACACATAACCACATTGATATCTGATAAGTATATTGTTATACTAGTATCTGTACTATCATTTATTCTATTATGGGGACCAATTGTCCAACTGTATTTTGGGACATCAACATTATATGATAATCCCTTTTATAGGGTGGTTGAATTTTATATTGGATTATTAATAGCTCATTTAAATATTACTGAAAATATAAGTGGGG
>JAKSNZ010000018.1 GCA_024405855.1 Paludibacteraceae bacterium | reverse complement strand
TGCATAAAAATCTGCTCGGCAGGAGGGAGTGAATTGTTTATTATCATATCCATATTCTTCTCCGTTTTACTTACCCTTATTTCAAGCCTTTCTACTCTTTTCTCCAAATAATTATGATATAGAATTTTTTCTTTTATCACCTTGTTAGCCCAACGTCTAAAGGCAACACCGTTAGGTGATTTAACACGATACCCAACAGATAAAACCATATCAAGATTATAGTATTCAATGTATCTCAAAACATCTCTTCCTCCTTCAGTTTGAACTGTCGCAAAATTTGCGACAGTTGGGGTGTTTTGCAGTTCTTCCATCATTGCATTATTGATGTGTTTGCTTATGGTTTTTATGTCTCTTCCAAACAAAATTGCTATCTGATTTCTATTAAGCCAAACATTGTCTTCTGTAACTTTCACCTCCAAACTTTCAGATAAATTTTCTGCTGAATACAGCACCACAGTACCTTCATTCCACGATTCTTCATAAATAGCAGGTAGCGGTGGCTCCTCTTCAAACTCAATTTCCACACTGCTTTTCATAAGCGTTTTCAGCACTTGAACACCTGCCTGAGTAAAGGCAAAAGGGAGGTACTTTATATTACTTCCTCTACCTTCGTTCATGGTACCATTTTGGCACCTTGAACACTCTTCCATGGTTAATTCAAATGCTGTTTCATCACCAGTAAAAAGTTCCGGATGTCTTTTTACAACACGTTTTAATTGTTTGGTTTCAACCCCAAACGCCGCCGCCAAGTCTCTGTCTAAAACCACAAGCTTTTGGCGGACATAATAAACACTTAAATGCATACTATTACCTCAATTTTTGCAGTACAATGAGGTGCGTCAAAAAATCTAAAGGAAAGTCCTACAAAGATACGATTAAATGAGGGGAAAATCAAAAAATGCCTGCATTTTTTGAAAAAAAGTTGAAAGGTGGCACTTGTGAATTTATTCACAAAGTGATACCGCACAACTTTTGCAAAAACGGTACGTTTTTGATTTTCCCGAATGTGAGTATCTTCACGAGTACCCATCAGGGTACGAGTAAAGATACGATTAAACGAACGTGAGTATCTTCACCGAGCGTAGCGAGGTAAAGTACGATTAAGTGAGGGGAAAGTTGAAAGGTGGCACTTGTGAAAACAGCAGCACGCCCCTCGTTAGGGACGTGCCACCAAACAAAAAAAATAATCATGTTATTTTGATAGTCTTTTTCTAAATTCTGCAAGTTTTAACGTTTCGATTTTTGGAAAATCTATTTTTTTCAGTTCCTTAAAATGCTTATCATCGGTTACAATATAACTTGCATTAGCTGCAAAGGCACAATCTACAAACTTATTGTCGTCTTTATCCCCTTTTATCAAATTTAACTTATAATATGGCGTTATTCGCTCAGAGTTTACCAGTGATACTATTGCTGACACTACGGCATTTGCCACATTTACAGAAAACAGTTCGGTCAAAATCTCTTCATATTCTAACAAAATATCCGTAGTGTAACAAATAATATATTCTGCATCAAGCAATTTCTCCCATACCAAATGATTTACTGAATTTGGGTATAAGATACGAACAAGCACATTTGTGTCTAACACAATTTTCATTTGTAAGGAGTATGATGATTCTTAGCCGCAAACGCATTGATGGTTGCCGCATTCAGTTTTTTTTCTTTACACGCTTTCCTCACTTCTCGCTCCACCTCATCAAAATAAAATTTGGAAACCGCCATTTTTAACTTGCTTAACTGTGTTTGCGTTCTATTGTGCTCAAACAAAGACAGCAAATACAACTGTGTTTCATTAAATGGTACATTAAATTGTGTTGCCATAATCTTACCTCCTTATATAATACACCTGCAAATATAGATAAAAAAAACAAGATACACAATATCACTTACCTATAATAACACAAAAACAGCAGCACGCCCCTCGTTAGGGACGTGCCACCAAACAAAAAATACTTAAAAAACTATTGATATATTATGAAATATAACTAATAGCCAACGCTAAAATTTGAGTTTTGGCTCCTTTCCGTCATTCTGAGCGTAGCGAAGAATCTATTTCTATACTACATCTCAAAATGACGTTGGAGTGCCGGATTTGTGGTAGAATCCTATAAATATTTATTAAATTAGTTACAAGTTTCTGTATCGTCAGATGGGCTTAGCGTTACAGTGGCAGATGTCTCACAACCGTCATTTGTTGTGGTTGCAGTAACATTACCACTTGAAACAGCCTTAACGGTAATCTGCTTAACATTTCCACTAGTATATACAGTCTTGTCGGCATTAAGCAGATAGTTGTTAGTGCCTGTAACAGCCCAAGTTACATCACCATCAGTTGTAGCAGTAATAGCGGTAGGAGTGTATTTCTTAGCATTTACCGTAGTTGGAGACACTGATATGGTCTTACCCTTAACAGTTACAGCCAATGTTTGTTCAGCACTGGAACCGCAATCGTTATTTGCCGTTACCTTAATGCTACCACCAGCAGTACCAGCAGTGGCAGTAATTGAGTGTGTACCTGCACCTGCTGTTATATTCCATCCTGCAGGCACTGTCCAAGTGTAACCTGTGGCAGTTGCAACTTCAGTAATGCTATAACCCAAGCCTGTGGCATTAATACATGGAGCAGTAACACTACTGGTTATTACACCTGGCTGGGCAGGTTTATTATTTACTACTACTCTTACAGGTGCTGTGTATGCCCAACTACATTCACCATTTTTAACACTAAGTTTATAATATGTAGACACAGTTGGGTTTGCTGAATATTTAGATTTATTTATTGTACCTGTAGCGTCCACATACGTACCATCCTCTGTCAAACAACTCTTCCACTTATAGTTGGTAGCGGTCGCTCCGCTAGAACTCAATTCTTTAGTGTTTCCGCTACAAATGTCACCAGCGCCAGTTATTGTACCTGCTACGGTAGGTTGGTCAACGGTAACTTGTACACCTGTATTATTAACAGCATCACAAACTCCATTTGTGGCTTGTACCCTGTACCATCCTGCCTCAGTGGCACCATAAGAAGTTAAACCAGTTGTATTAGGAATAGTTGTATAAGTTCCACTTTGGGAAGCGGACTTTTGCCAATTTATGGTTTGTGTATGATTGTTGAGAGTCAATGTTTTTGTACTTCCCGTACAAACTGCACCGGCACCTGATACAGCTCCAAGTGTAGGTTTAGCATCAACTGTTACTTGTACAGGGGTGGTATAAGCAGCGTCACAAACACCATTTTTTACACTAACCCTATACCAACCCGCCTCACCAGCAGTAGTAGTATAGGTTGTACTTGTTTTATCAGTAATTGGACTATATGTGCCAGCCTGTGCATCAGATTTCTCCCATTGCAAAGAACCTTTGTATCCCGATGCAAGAGTAAGCGTTTTTGTTTTATCAGAACAAACTGCACCTGCACCACTAACCGAGGTTGCCACAGGAGCGGCATCAACACTTAGGGCTACAGTATTTTTCATATCAGCCTTACAAGTTTCATCTGTACTTAGATAACCATAAATTTTATAGGTACCTGCTGTGTTGATATTTTCAAACCTCAATGCACTTCCACCATCTACAGCGGTACCTACATTATCCCAACTACTACCATTTTGCCTAGCCAACTGATATTTGTAACTGCTTTGGCTGGTTGTAGTAGAAATTGTAGTACTACTTGAGCTACATATTGTTGCATCACCAATGCTTACCTCTTGCTGTGTTGGGGTTTCGCAAGCAGGTGGGTAGGTTACAGAAATAGTTCTGCCAGTAGGTGTGTATGTGAATGTATATGAACCTGCAACATCTGCATTGATACACAGATTATTCCCAGATTCTAGACTCGCAATAGAAGTGCTGCTTCTGTTTATTGAGCCCTTACAATCACCTCCGTCTTTCCCATACCATTGTTCATCTTCTCTAATTTTAAATTTATGTTCGGTGTTCACTGTAAGAGTAATTGATTTAGAATATGTACCATCACCATTGGATTCTAGTTCAACCTGATTATCACCCCAATTCGTGAATGAACCTGCTACATAATATTTAGGTTGCACACCTGTACCAGTAACTGTCAACTTATAAGTTTTATCATAATTATCAGTTATAGTTACAGTAGCTGTCTTAGAGCCTGCACTTGTAGGAGTAAACTTGACCTTGAAACTACTTGAAGACACATCAGATTTAGAAAACTGATCTGCATTTATTCCTGTTATAGTTGAAGATTTAATACCTGTATTTGAACCATAGTGAGTAAGAGATATTGTTTCTTCTTTATTCCCTCCTATATTCACACTCCCGAAATCCTTTGTACCTGTTGAAGGAGAGAAGCCTGGGATAGTGAATTTGATTTTCATATTATTGCTATTGTTGGAACAATAACAGTTGTTACAAGATGCGTTTGTCGCAGTTACTTTCAAGTAATATTTATATACATAATTTCCAGGATTGTCGGATGTTGAAAATATTTTTTTTGAAGTTTTAAATATTACTTTTTGATTGCCACTGTCACTCCAATCCTGATAAAGTACTTCTTTTTCTCCAGAATACGAACCTCCATTAACTTGATATTCAGCGGATAAAGTTAATCTTCTGTTTCCAGCACCCCACGTCCAACCATAAGAGTTATCTTTATCAATATATAAATCTGTGGTTATTGTTCCCAAATCGTATTCATTACCAATACAATTGGAACGGTTACCATGTTGCTGCCAATTGGTATTATTGTAACCGAACTGTATACGCCAGACATCATTATCTCCTTGTGTATCATAAAAACCAATATCTTCAGCCGATATAATTTGACTGACACTAAGTAATGCCACCAGGCATAGCATCCAGCTAAGCCTGCGTTTTAAACTTTTTAATAAATTTTTTGTTTCCATAAGTATAAAATTTTTAGTTAATAATTTTTGTCATTGAGTTAACTCTCTTTCTTAATCATTTTCTAATGCTTCGTTTTCCATTTCATCTAAAAACTGTCTGTTGTCGCATGCATATTTATCCGCTTTTTGGAACGAATCATCAGGAATTCCATTATCAATTTCTTGTTTTATAATCTTAGATGAATTATCAGATTCTCTACGCAAATAATAAGCCCCAACATTAGATGCTTCAACAAGAGCTCGATTGGGAACTCCTAATTTCTCAAGCAATGACGACACATCAACACCTTGGACTTTATAATTTGAAGTCCTCAATATCTCGTTAAAACGATGGACGAGATAGTCGCTATGTGTTGTTATTTGTAAATGGGCTCCAATTACACTCAAATAGCATATTAAATCTGCCATCATTCTTTGCTTCTCTGGATGCAAATGTGCTTCTGGCTCCTCAAACAAGACTGATATTTTATCAATGTTAGAATTTTCAACAATCATTTCTATCGGAGCCAACTCTCTAATAGAGGAAGCTGCGGCTGATAGAGGCATATCCACAGTATTAGTTTGCTTACCAGAATTCAATGAATACACATACTTGTCTTCTTTAATGCTAATACTTCCTTCAAGAATATTTTTGATATAACCGGCTATCTCAGGGTCATTATGAACTTCTTGAGATTTTGCTCTTGTCCAGTAATATTTATCCTTCTCAAACTTTCTATATAAACCAGAAACAGGTGTCATTTGTTCTGTCATTAACGATCCACGCGATGGTGGCAGAACAAAAGTACGTTCTAATGCTTTATAATCTCCAAAGATTTCATCCAACAAGTAGCATCTAAAGAAAAATGCAAATGGAGATTCTTCATTTAAAGCAATTGTAACCTTTTCAACTCTAAATGTTAATGATGGTAATTTCAATTTTACCGCATTATGCACTTGATTATTCAATTCATATTGTTCGTTTTCAAAGGTGCAATTCATCTGTGAATCAAAATCTTCAGGTATCTGAACTTGAATATCAGCATCCAAAGAATCATTATTAATCATATATCTGATATATGAAATAGCATCTTTTGCTAACCAAGCCTCAAAGTCTGCTTTATTTACACTGAATGCAAGCTGCCTATCATCTGATGATTCAATAAATGAATTGAAATCTAAATTTTTCTCTATGAAAAATTTATTGATTCTTTCTCTATCAAGTAATACCTCATAAAAATAATGGCACAATAAAGCAAGATAACTTTTACCCATTCCAGATTCCCCAGAAAAAAACATTAATGGTTTAATTTCAATTTCTGAATCTTTTATTCTTCCTAGTCTGTTAATCTTTATTTTTATAGATTTCATTATATTACTGTCTTCTAAATTTTTGTATAAATGTGTTCTCTTTACGCTACATTCTGTAATTATCAATTTTGATCATTAATGCACTATTCATTACAATAAATTTCTTTTATAAATTCCATCAATTTTTTTTCTCTCGCCTGTATTTTTGCCTTATCCCAAATCTCACTGTCTCTTGTCATATCCACAACTTCTTTTTGCTGTTCTAAATGTGAATATGTTTCCCTTTTTTGTGGAAACGGATTATTACTTAGTGGTATATTATGCTCTTGTGAAAGCAATAAATAATTACCAATGCTGTTTAAATAAGCATCTTTAAAATTATCATCATATTCGCAATAACCTGCGGCTATAGGATCCTGCGGGGGAGTTTGAGGGGCAATATGCTCTAAATTCTTTTTGTTAATGTTTTTATACTTATAGAAGCTAAAATCATATCCATCTCCTGAAGTTGTTTGTATTAGATAGTTTTCATATTTCCAAAGAATGAATACCATTATTCTGTGATTGCATTTTGGAATATATTTAATAAACTCCTTATCTGTCCAATACCATAGCCAACTATCATCAGTATTATGTAGTTTTGTAAAGAATGTTTCTATTGGTGTTATATCTTTATTAGTTTCTTTAAAATTATTAAAAACATTTTCAAAACGTTTTGTAATATTTGCTCTATGACCAATAATCAATTGATGAATTATAAATGATTCAAACATTCTGCATAGTTTGCATATATCCTCTTTACTATAATCAAATTTATATGCTTTAATGATAAAAGGAAGAACAAGATTGTTATAACTATTAAGACTAACAATGGAATGGATATCATAATGCTCTTTACTGTCAGTATCATAAAAGATTTTTAAGTTTTCATAACTCTCACAGAGAGTTTTTGTAAAACCTTGTATGAATTCGATTCTATCACCTTTTTTTATTGCTTTCTCCACCTGCTCAACAATGCCCCACACCTGCAAATCATCTCTATATACTTGCAACACATAATTCAAGACTTCATCTTCTTTTATGTACGAATTAATAACAGTACTATATTTATAGATGTCTTGAAATCTTTGCTCTATCTCTATATTTATACTTTCGGCATCTTCTCCACCATGTAACAAAACATTATGCATAAATAAGGCTTTTAATATTTCAAGATTTGTAGGTTGCTTTCCTCTGTTGTTTTGGAAAATAAACATTTGAATGGCCTCTGATTTTTCTTCTATAGTATGGGTCGTACATGTCGCTTTTGAAATCGCAATCAGTAGTTTTTTTAATTCGTCCGACTCCCTCTTTTTTAATTCGTCCACAAAATAATCAAAGGCTTTTTTTATGCATTTTTTAGATTCCGTAGATAAATTCGTTGTTTGAATATTTGTTCTATCAATTATATAGCTTTTAAAAAAATCGTTATCGTATTGGACTGTGGAGAAATGATTTTTTATCATTTTATTGATATTGTTTTCTTCCTCTGATGACAGCTCGTTTTTTTTCTTTAATTCCTGCTTAAGAGCTGATAAAAATATTACAATTGTTGTAAGTCTTTGCTGTCCATCAATTGCGTAATATATAGGTTGCTCTTCAGTCTTTTCAAAAATAAAATGACCAATGTAATAATTTGAATCAGTTTCACTTTTTATATGATTATCCAAATCAGACAAAAAAACATCAACCTGACCCTTGGTAGTCCAAGAATAGGCTCTTTGATAAGATGGTACTGCAATCTTATTGTCTGAAAGCAATGTTTTTATATTAGTCTTGCTATTCATATTATTTAACAATATTGTTAATACTCAATTGTGCTTTTGAATCTTCCGTAATAAAGAACGTCGCTCCAAATGTTTCCACTTTTAAATAATTAGCCCGAGATTTCTCGCTATCGCTCGACTGCGTTAGCTGGACGTAGTCAAATGACGGAATACCTTGAGATTCTTCGCACTTCGTGCTCAGAATGACGAGATGTCGCATCACCGAATCACCGCATCACCGAATCACCATTGCTTACAAACAGGCATAAAAAAAGCGGGACTGCATTGTTGCTGTTCCGCTAGTCTAGGCTCTGGTATTGCCCTCACATCTGAACAAGCAACACCGAGTCCACGCTGATATGTATTTATGTGTATCGTAGTTAATAGCACATACTATATACATATCCGCAGGACATTTAATGTCGCATTGTCTTGGATGCTATAATTTACCAGATTCAGACTAGCCAAGAACAAAGCGTCTTAAACGCCTTTTAATATGTCATCTATAGGTCTCAAACCTACACCCCATAGCCCACAACCCACTCCACAACGGAGCCGTCAGCGTGGACTACGGGACAAAGTTACACAAACGAAAGCAAAAACCAAAAAAAATCGCAGATTTTTTTGGATAAAATTGTACGATGGTACTTGGAAACTTGTTTACATAGTACCAGAGTACAACTTTTATAAAAAACGGAACGTTTTTGGTTTTTGCTGAGTGACAGTTAACTTCACGAGTGGCATAGCCACGAGTAAAGTTACATGAAAAAATTAAAGATTTTTTTGATTATTTATCCCTGTAATGACCACCAAGTTGAAGAATATACACCTCTACAATTTCATCGTGAATATCGTAGATAACACGCTCATTACCAGATATTCTTCTAGACCAAGTAACGCCATCTCCACCTACTAATGGCTCTGGATGCCCCAGTCCGACACGAGGATTTTCAGATAACTCATTAATTATAATGGATGCTTTTTTGTATAATTGCGGACTTGATTTCTTCCATTTCTTCAACACCTTAAGAGTGGAAGCAGCAAACACAATGGTATAAACACTCATAATGAAGCAAGCATAGCGTTAATATCATCTTTTGTCTTACAAACCACACATTCTCCATTCGCTATTTCTTCTCTGGCACTGTTAATCTTTGCAAGCAGACTAGGAGATGCCTCAAAATCATTATCATCAATAGGCACAATGGCATACAAGTTTCTGTTACGTCTGACAAAAACACGCTCACCAGCATCTACTAAATTAAATGATGCAGCCATATTACTCCTAAATGCTCTAACTGATATTGCTTCCATAATTAACATTATATTTATGTCACAAAAATATACATAAATTTTTTATTATGCAAATTTTGTGTACACAAATATGTACACTTTTTTATTTTTGCGGCTTCATCTGCGGGAAGAGCAGAACCTCCTGAATGGTGGTCTGACCTGTCATAAGCATTACAAGGCGGTCAATGCCGATGCCCATACCTGATGTAGGCGGCATACCGTATTCCAATGCACGCACAAAGTCCATATCTATGAACATAGCCTCATCATCACCTTTTTGGCTAAGTTTAAGTTGCTCTTGGAAACGCTCATATTGGTCAACAGGGTCATTAAGTTCTGAATAAGCATTGCAAAGTTCCTTACCGTTAACCATAAGTTCAAAACGCTCTGTAAGGTCAGGATTGTTTCTGTGACGCTTGCACAGAGGCGACATCTCTATAGGATAATCAGTTATAAAAGTAGGCTGTATGTATTTACCCTCACACTTCTCGCCAAAAATCTCATCAATCAGTTTGCCTTTGCCAAAAGAGTCATCAACCTCAATATGAAGTTGCTTGCAAACCCCACGCAGGGCATCTTCATCCATGCCTGTAATATCAATACCCGTAAACTCCTTAATGGAATCTATCATAGTGATACGCTTGAACGGACGCTTAAATGAAATTATATTATCGCCTACCTTAACCTCTGTAGTGCCGTTTACATCGATGCAAATCTTCTCAAGCATAGCCTCTGTAAAGTCCATCATCCAGTTGTAATCCTTGTAAGAGATATAAATCTCCATACAGGTGAACTCAGGATTATGAGTGCGGTCCATACCCTCATTACTGAAATTCTTTGAGAACTCATAAACACCCTCAAAACCACCCACAATCAGGCGTTTCAAGTAAAGTTCATCGGCGATACGCAAGTATAGCGGTATATCAAGTGCATTATGGTGTGTAATGAATGGCCTTGCCGATGCTCCGCCCGGAATGGATTGCAGAATAGGTGTCTCCACCTCCAAATAGCCTTTTGAATCAAAGAATTCACGCATTGAGCGGTAAACCTTGTTGCGCTTTAGGAAAATATCCTTGACACCCTCATTCACAACCAAATCAACATAACGCTGACGGAACCTTAATTCAGGGTCAGAGAAATCATCATAAACCACACCGTCCTTCTCCTTAACAATAGGCAAAGGTCTTAGAGACTTGCTAAGCACAGTAAGTTCAGACACATGAACGGAAATCTCACCGGTCTGAGTGCGGAAAACATAACCCTTTACACCTATAAAATCGCCAATATCAAGCAGTTTCTTAAATACGGTGTTATACAACTCTTTATCATCGCCAGGGCAAATCTCATCACGCGATACATAAAGTTGTATTCTGCCTTTTGAATCCTTTAAGTCAGCAAACGATGCCTTACCCATTATTCGGCGGCTCATAAGTCTGCCAGCCATTGATACCTGACGCGGTTCACCCTCCTCACTGAAATTTGCCTTAACTTCATCAGAATAGGCATTTACAACATACTCTGCTGCAGGATACGGGTTAATACCCATCTCCCTTAATTTTCCCAGACTCTCACGTCTGAATTGCTCCTGGTCGTTTAAATTTTCCATAAAATATTGGTTAATCGGTTAATCGTTTAATCGGTTAATCGTTAATGAATCTGTCGATTCACCGATTCCACAATTCACCATTAAAATTCCATCAAATACGCCTTAATAAACCCTCCTATATCTCCATCCATTACCCCTTGTACATCAGAGGTTTGGTAGTTGGTGCGGTGGTCCTTGACACGGCGGTCATCAAACACGTATGAACGAATTTGAGAACCCCACTCTATCTTTTTCTTGTCAGCCTCTATCTTAGCCTTCTCTGCATTGCGATGCTGCAACTCACGCTCATAAAGTTGGCTCTTTAACAAACGCAAGGCATTCTCACGGTTCTTAGGTTGGTCACGCGTCTCAGTATTCTCAATAAGAATCTCCTCCTCTTCACCTGTATAAGGGTCTTTGAACTGATAACGCAAACGTACACCTGACTCCACCTTATTTACATTCTGACCGCCTGCTCCGCCACTACGGAAAGTATCCCAACTAAGCAGTGCTGGGTCTATCTTAACCTCAATACTGTCATCAATAAGCGGTATCACAAACACCGATGCAAATGATGTCATACGTTTTCCTTGTGCATTATACGGCGATACCCTTACCAAACGATGCACACCGTTCTCACTCTTTAGGTATCCGTATGCAAAATCGCCCTCAATAGTCAGCGATGCAGTCTTAATGCCAGCCTCATCGCCCTCCTGATAGTTACTCATTGTAACCTTATAGCCCACTCTTTCACAGTAACGCTGATACATTCTAAGAAGCATCGATGCCCAATCCTGACTCTCCGTTCCACCTGCACCTGAAACTATCTTCAATGAACAACCCATGTTATCCTCCTCAGAAGACAACATATTCTTCATTTCCAAATCTTCAATCAGTTTTAACGCCAAAGCGTATGCTGAATCCACTTCAGCCTCTGTAGAAACGCCCTCCTTAAAGAAATCAACAGCAAGTGCAAGTTCCTCAACCGCCTTCTTTACATCATTGTAGCCCTCAACCCAACGCTTCAGGTCCTTTACCTTCTTCATTTGGGCATGAGCCTCATCTATTTTATTCCAGAAATCAGGGTCTTGGGTACGCAGTTCCTCCTCCTGAATCTGAACAAGTTTTCCGTCTATGTCAAAGATACCTCCTTAGAGCGTCAGTACGTTCTTGAAGTTCTTTCAGTTGTTCTGCAGTAATCATTCCGTCAAAAATTTTAATTCCGTTGCAAAAATAATAAAAAGCAGACTGATACACAAATAATTTTATTTTTCTTAGTCATATTGAACGTAGTGAGATATCTTTATTAAGATCTCTCGCTTTGCTCGAGATGACGTGATAATGGTTACTCTCATTTCTCCTTTATTATGGTCTGTACTCCGCACCCTGCAAAAACTGCTGACTCTCAACAGGCTGCATAAGTTGTGCAGGGGTTACATCAGAATTGTGCTTCATATATGACTTCACTATCTTATAACCCATATAAACCCCTATTTTTCCTGGAGATTCCCTGCTAAGCCCCGATGTAAACGGAGCAGGTGACAAATATTTAGTGGAGGTCTTCCAATCAGTTGAGAACAACTCCCTGTTCTCCATTATGTAGCCCCAAACCTCTTTTTCATATTGTTCACACCATTCAAACTGCTCTTGGGTGTAGCCCAAAAGGTTACATTCAGGGGTATCGGGGAAGAAAAGTTTAAGAAGATACATCAACTTGCCTTGAAAAACCATTTGGTCAATAAGCCTGTCTCCTGTAAGGGTCTCCTGAAAAACAGACGTAACCCAACCATACATCATATCAATGGGCAACTGCTCCTTTGTCATAAACGGAATTTCATAACCGTAGGCAACACTTTGATAAGGCTCATAGTCAGAGCCTAAATATTGGTCAATACTTGCTGAAAGAAAGCCGTCAGCAGTTACTATTGCCTGATTAAAACCTGAAATATGGAACAGCACGCGCGGTATCTCCATATCAGGAAAATAGTGATGGTAATAGTTAAAGGCGGTGTTCAACTCCTGTTCCGTTGAAGTGTGACTTGCATATATACGCTGCACGTCTGCATTCAACGCCACAATGCCACTGTCTGAAGTGAATCTGTAGAGTTGGTCTATTGACGGCAACCTTAACACGCCATACACATAAACAGGCAGAAACTCACCGTATTTTTGCCTTAACTGAAGGGTGTCAAGCGTAAACACATCTCTGTCAAAACGCTCCACCTCAATAAGGTTTGCACTTGTATCTATTTTTGAACAAGATACAAGTGCAAAGCATATAGCCAAAACACATGAATATAAGTGTTTTCTCATTACTTTTTAGTGTTCAGCAACCAAGCAGACGGATAATCATCCTTTGCATCAGCAAGAACGGAGCGAGCCTCTGATTCATTATTTGATGAAAAATAGAACACTCTGTACAGCCCGTCAGGACCTATTGCTATTGATGGAGAACCCTCTCCTTTCTGCATTATATTGTCTACAAGATTTTGGGCATTAAGTTTATTCTGAAAAACTCCAAGCACTATATGATATTGTTGCTGCAATGTATTGCCGTCTTCGTCCCTAAATTCATTTGAAGCGGCAGACGATGCGGCAGGCGATGGCGATGCCGCAGGCGATGCGGCAGGAACTACAACAGGTGCTACAACAGGAGCGGCAACCTGTTCCTTTATTATAACCGTATCCCTTACTACAACCGTGTCTCTGATAATAATTGTATCGTGAATATAGACAGGAACGGTATCAGCGTAAGCAATGGCACGCTCATACATTTCAGGAGTGTATTTGCTTGCAGTACAAGCCGTAGCAACAACAACGCACAATAGCAACAAAAACTTTTTCATAATTACCACTTAGCAGGATATTTTGTAGGAATATTGAATGACAATATAATTTCATGAGTGTTTGAAGAATACTGACGCAGATTCTTACCAACGCTCATATCATAACAGTATCCTATACGCAACCAATGCCACTCTGCACCAATCATAAATGAGAGCATATCGCTTGAGAAAGGATAGTCCTTCAAACCTGTGTAACCACCCCTGTAGCCAATTCCAAACCAATATTTGCCTTGGTACATTGCAGTAAGGCTGAAGTTAAGAATATTGTCATTTTCAAGTTTGTAACCTTCAGCAGGTTTGTTAAGTGCGCCTACATTAGTAAATGCAAATGCAGGAACCAAACTGAACTGCTTTGGAAGAGGCACATTTCCTCTAACGTATGCATAAATATGAGCAGGAGCCACAACTGTTGAAACCTCCTTGCTTATATTTGGCATGTGTGTCATAGAGAAACCTACAAGAAGATATTTCCATGACCACTCAAAACCAAAGTCAAGGTCAAAATTAGTGGTTTGTATAACCTCTTGAGGAATCAGTGGGTCAGAAGGGTCTTTCCAAGTATGACGAGCAGGGTCAAAACGTTTGTTTATAACACCCAAAGAGAGACCCAATGACAAAAGCATGTCTTCTCTAAGGTCAAGATTGTAAGCGTAGCACAATTTTGCGTTAATTGTTTGGTTTGCAAGACCAAGTTCATCATACACAAAACTTAGACCTACACCTGACTTTGCCTTTTCAATATAATAGTGTCCGTTCAACAAGGCAGATGTAGGAGTTACCGCCAAGCCTTGTGACGCCCACTGTAAACGTGTTGATGTAAACAACTGTACATTTTCATTATTACCAATGGCAGAAGGGTTCTGATTGATACGTGAGAACATTTGTTCTGACAATGTAAAGTCACTCTGAGCAAACAATGTAGTGCCCAGAAGTAAGAACGCAACTAAAAATAAATTCTTTTTCATAACGGCATTAATCATTTACTGGTTATTTTTCAATTTGAGCATCATCTTTAAGTATATCAACCACTACACGACGGTTCTGATAGAACTCCTCCTCATTTTGAGGATTAGCAATAACAGGACGGCGTTTACCATAACCCTTAGCAACAAGGATATCAGGATTTACACCCTTTTCAATAAGTTTGTCCCTAACTGTATTTGCACGTTCAAGAGACAACTTGTCATTGTAGGCATCGGTACCACGTTGGTCAGTGTGACCTTCAATAACAAACTTGGTGCCTGCAGGCAATTGGTTCATGGCTCCAACCATTGCATCAATCTCACGCAAGAAACGCTCTGTCAAATCTGCCTTATCAAAGTCAAACAGATAGAATGCCCAAGGGAATGTAATTACAATAGGTTCAAGTTCCGGTATAATAATTTCAGGCTCTGGCTTCGGTTTTGGAAGTTGAACCCATGCCCAAATATCATCATTGCCACCTCTGTTAGATATAATGAATGGTGTACCGTCTTTAACTACAATGTTATAATCATTATTGGAATCAGTGTTATACGGAGTATCCATCTTCTCCCTTTGTGTCCAAGCAGTTCCTATGACTTCTGATTTGTAAACATTGTTGCCTCCGTCCTTTGTGCTTGTAACATAAAGAATCTCATCATTTTCAACAAATGCAAAATCCTCATCTGCGTCTGTATTGACAGCCTCACCTGCATTTACAGGGTATTTCCACACCTTATCATCTTTTGGCTCAATCCACCAGATATCCTTACCGCCTTTACCGTTTTCAATATCGGCACTAGTGAAATAAATTCTATTTCCTTTCTTAGCAATAGTAGGATTGGTCATAATGATTTTAGGCTCCTTAGCGTAGTTCCAACCTGCATTTGCAAGGAAATAACTTCTGCCACGCTCTTTACCAAGACCCTCAATCACCAATCTTTTAGGCTTGCTCCACTCTTTTCCGTCAAAAGTTGATTCATAAAGCCATTCACAGTTATCATCCTCCTTAATGGTGAAGTAGATTTTCTTTTTAGCCTTATCGTATGCTACGGTACCTCTAACGCCAAGTTCCGTTAAATCCTTTTGTTTTTTGACCTTATTCAACCCTGTGGCTGAAGTGTCAACTATACCTGCATACACTGTATTGTCCTGCAAATAGATAATCATATTATCTTTATACAAAGACATACTATGCTCTTTCTTTGAAGTGTTAACTTTCAATGACTTGAACTCATAAGTTTCTTCATTGAATTTCTTGTCAATTGCAGAAAAGGCCGGAGCCGATGCAATGAGCAATGCCAATGGCAGTAAAAAATGTTTCATCATAATGTTATTTAAGGTTATTAATTAGCGTTTATTTAACTTTATCTTTGAATACCTCTATTGTACCTTTATATATATTATCATTTCCAACAAGTTTGGCGGCATAGAAATATACATCAGGCATTACAATCTTTCCGTCAGCCGATGTTCCGCCCCAATACTCTCCCTTAACCTCTGCAACCATATTTCCTGTACGGTCAAATATCTTTACAAATTCAATTTCTTCAGCAGGAACATCATAAACAGTTACACCGTCATCATAAATAGGAATGAACTTATTGTTGGTGGTGCTGCCACTGTAAGGAATAATGATTGTAGGCCAAATAAGTTTGACAACAGGCAACGCCTTAACATTTATAATTATATCATTAGAACGGCACCCATTATCAGTGGTAACATAGAATTTATCATTTGACTGCAAGTTTGATGCCAAATAACTCATATCCTGTGCAGAGTACGGCATTGATGATACTTTTTCATCTGCTCCATTATAGAATGAATATGTACCGTCACCGGCGTATGAGTCTTTAAGGAATACAAGCACGCTTGAACCTGCATCTACTGTTATAGGTTCCTGAGTAGCCTCTTCAGGGTCAAATTTACCCCACAATGACAATGAATAATAAGATTGCTCTATAACGCTTGAAGTTTTAACCTCACCTGAAGCCAAAGTAATTTCAGCCTTAATCTTAGCAGTTTCACCTTTTTTTACAGTATATTCAAATTCTTCAGCACTTGGTTTCGTTCCAATTTTATCATTATTTACATACCATGTAACCTCCGATGCTGAAGTATGAGCCTTGTATGTAACCTTATTGCACTCCTCTCTTTTTACTTCTTCAATTTCAACAGAGCCTATGAAAAGCACCTGAACCTCTGCCTCTGAATTACATCCTGCGTATGTTACAGAATACTTGTTAGGTGTAGTAATGTTTGGAACCTCTGTAGGTATGTCATCGCAGTTGGAAACAAACGCACCACCTGCAAACAGTTTTTTGTTTTCACCTGTCTGTTCAAAATTTGCCTCTGCCTTAAAGAATGCTGAAGCACCTTCATTAATATATACTAAGTTAGAATATGCACCACCATCAGTAGCCGATGCCGTAAGGGTTACTGAACGGCTCTTAATTTCTATGGCAGGAGTTGTTGAAGTTCCCGATTCACTGACTGACGATATTCTGAAATAGCCGTCATTTACAAGCGTATACTTAAACTTGGCTCCTGACTGAGTGGCAGTGGTTTTGATAGTCTGAATGTCTTGCCAAGCGGACACTCCGTTTACAGAGTACTGCAATGTAACAACATCGCCTGGTGTAACTTGAGCGGAGAAATCAATGTCATTACAAATACGTGTATATGACAAAGATGGTATTGAGCAAATTATCGCTAACGTATCAGTAGCGGCAACAGGTTGACAATCAGTCTTTTCATTATTAAAGTATTTAATAGCCAACTCCTTGTTTGGAGCAAGAATCACGTATGTTGAATAGGATTTGTCCGCTTGCGGAACAAAAACATTCTCTAACTGACCTTTACCCGATATAGGTTCTTCAGCACATACATACTCACCACCGTTTTCACTGACAACCCACAAGTAATACGGGTCTGCAATGCCTGCAACAGCGGTGGCATCAACATTAAGAGTTACATCTGAGCCACAATCAGCCTTTACTTGTTTACCCCTAAGCACTCCTCCTGACTTTAGTTTAAGAGCAACCTCTGGCACACATATTGAGAAACTAAGGTCATCAAGGAAAATATCATTTCCATGTGCACCTGCAGGAGCCTTATTTGTTATTTTTATAGTTACAGAGGTATCCCCTTCAGTATTGAATTGCATTGTAAACTCTTTCCAATTACCACCAGGCAAAAGTTGGTCTTCAATAACAACAGGGTCATCAACTTGCTGATTTTTGTCATTGAGCAGTTCTACCAAAAGGTTAATTGGGTCTGACGCTTCATTAGATGCCTGTGCTATAAAGAAAGTAAATGTAACTGTAGTGTTAGGACAGTCAAGAGTTACCTTTCTATTATAAAGAACATCTTTTGTCTTGTCTCCGTCCTGGCAATTAAGTAGAAGCATGCCGCCAAGTTCATTACCGTCATGTGATTTCAAATCAGTTCTAAACCAATATTTACCTGCGTTATCCTTGCAGGCACCCTTCTCATCTCTGCCCACATCATCACAACCTGCCCATTTACCGCTTGCAACCACAGCGTATTGACCGCCGTCTTTCACAGGATAGCATGTTGCCGCAAAAGAATATGGAGTATTTGCACATTGTGCATGGTCTTTCACATCTTTCAATATGCCAAAATCTTCAAAGAAAAGTTTGTTTGAAGCCTTGCCGTCACATACATTAATACGCTTGACCTCCACCTCATTTGAATATTTGGATGCACCTGTAGCATCAACATACTGAACTCTATACCTTGTTTTGCCTGCATATATAGGCATATCTGTTATATCACACCCTTTTTGGTTCATATCCTCCCATTGAGTGTCAGAACCTGGATTCTTACGCTGCCAAACTATGTTGTCACAGGTTACACCCTGCTCACTTATCATTGCATTCAACGATACTGAATTGCCCAACTCCTTGCCACCGTCAGAAGCGGAGATACTTACACCTGACAAAGGAACATCAGGCGTACCCACAATGGCAAATGTTGAGAATGCCACAACTAAGTCATCACCTGAACCGGATACTCTTCTAAATGTAAATGTGGCACTTGATTTTCCTCCAAGGTCCTCTGCTGTAGCAGTAATTTCAGGTTGTGCATAACTACCTGCTGACAAACCAATCTCACCAACTTTTTTTCCGTTAGACATCACCTCAAACTTAATACTGCCGTCAGTCTTTCCTGACACCTCCTCAAGAAAACCAAGAAAAGTTATTGGTGTACCTGCCTTATATCCGCTGAATGTTATGCTTACAGCATCCTTACCATTCTCAGGGGCATGAAAAACAAGCCTGTTATATTTTGTACCGTCATCCTGAATATCAAGAAAATCAGGTCTCAAATCCTTAGGATTGTTTACAATGGCATACTGTCTTGCAGCAGAACCTGCGGCATTGAAGTTTCCGTTGAAACTCTCAGCATAGCCACTAAATGAGAACGCTATATTTCTTTTGAACAACTGTCCTGAAAGGAAAAAGTTGTCATCTTCAGTAGTCTCATCATTATTCTCCTTTGAAAAAGTGGTGCCTGCCACAAATTTTGACATATCATACGATGTCCATATCTCACTCATCATCTTTTGAAGAGACATATTTGTCAATCCTGCAAAAGCAGAGGCGGAGAATGCCAAAAGAGCAATAATTAAATATTTTTTCATATCAATGTACAATTAACTAATAAACATAATTTCGTACAAATTTAAGCAAAAATTTTGAAGTATGAAACATTTTTACTGATTTTTTGTACGTCATTACCTCTCTTTTTATTATCTTTACGCTATGAAACCAATTTCAGAAGGAATTTATAAGGAGAAAGGCAGCAGATTTTTGTCATTTGTACACCACGTTGAAAGCGTTGATGAGGCAAAGGCAATTGTTTCCGCATACAAAAAAGAGCATCACAAGGCACGTCATGTCTGCTTTGCCTACAGGATAGGGGCAAATAGTGAAATTTACCGTGGTTGCGATGATGGAGAGCCTGCAGGAACTGCCGGAAAACCCATATTAAGACAACTTGAAACAAACAACCTTACAAACACAATGGTGGTTGTAGTCAGGTATTTTGGCGGCACGCTTTTAGGTACAGGAGGGCTTGTAAGAGCCTACAGAGCCGCCACTGAAGATGCAATTAAAGGTTTGTGTAAGTAATGGCAATACGCATAGGGGAATATTTGTTTCTGCCACTGCGAACCATTGTGCCGTATGTACTGAAAAGATGCCTTACTGTGGCATTGGTGCCGGCCACATCGGTCAATCCTGAAACAGGCACTATCATATAAGGATTCTTCTTCTTGAAATACTCTGTTCTTGCGGCAGGAGTCATCTTCATTGCAGAATCAAGAATAACCTCCATAAAATTACCCGCATTATTGAACACATATCCTCCGTCTGCTGAAGAATAGACACCTATAACGGTATCAATATTAGGGGCAGGATAGAGGCTCTGCACAAAAAACTCATTCATATCTGCCTTACGCATAAATATAAAGTAGATAGGCGTTGTAACACGCAGACTGTTATAGTCTGTCAACGCCTCCTGCATAACAAGAGAGAAATCATTAATGTTTATAAGGCTGTCATTTACGCCTATGTTTGAGGCAACCACCTCATTGTATATCTCTTCAAAAGGAATTTCAACTTGAACAAATGTTCCTCCTGGTGAAAATACACTCTCCACGCTGTCTGGAATTAAGGCCAAGTCCTCTTCCTTTATACCGCTGACCACCCTGACAACCTCAGTTGTCTCCTTGTTTGAGGGAAAAAGAACCTTTTTGTATCGTGTAACCACAGAATCGGCACCGCTTACCGCTGTCAAATGTTCATCATAGTGGTAGTTAAGTTCCAAATTCACAGAGTCTATTTCAAGCACAGTCTGTTGTCCGAAGGTGTTTGTAACATATACGCCTTTCAAAAACTTTACAAACTCATCTTGCGATGCGTAAATATCAGTTCTTGTCATCAGACCTTTCTTAAGGTCATCAGGCATTTTGACTCTGACTGAATTACAGTATCCACTTAATGCCCTTTCACTGTCAGGAACCGTCTTGTCATAAGCGGTGTAGGTGCGTTTGCCCAAGACTATCTGTTTGGTACAGAACTCATTTATATCTATATCAGAATAGTAGTTTGTTGAAAAATCCAACGGTTTCTTATCCAACTGATAAACAGTTGCCTCCTGCACAGCATCGGCATCGCCGAAGAAATTTTTATAATACATTACTAAATACAGGGAATCAGATTCAGCGTTACTCTCAAACTTCAGATTTCTTACATATCTGAATTCAGTCAGAAAATCAACCTGAAAATTTCCGAAAACATTATCTGTATAGTAGCCAAGTACAGGTTTTGTAGTCTCAGAATATATGCTTCCTGCAGGAACGGTCTTGGTTTGCACCACAAATGACTTTTTTTTGACGTTCATAATGTCTTCAAAAGGTCTGATTGAAGCGCCAATGTCATTAATGTCCTGACAAGAAACAAGAAATAGCGGGAGTAGTGCAAGGCTAAATGCCAAGCACCTTATTGTAGAAGGAATTATATGCTTGTACATAACTATCTTTATCAACATATTCCAGGAAATCCTTTCCTGATTTCTTAGCATATTTCAAAACATCTGAATTAATTGAAGGGCTTGCCTGAATAATTCCGTCACTATAGTTGATGGCAAACTTATTCATATTGACAAAACTTGCATCCTTAATAACCTCAATATCTGATTCTGAAAGTCCGTCAGCACCTATCTTTGCAGAAACCTTTCCTCCAAAAGAGTTTTTGAAATCACTTGCATAAACAGAATAGATGACCTTTGAATTAGCAAAGAAAGGGTCATCAGAATAGACTTTCTTTACGTATGCCGGCACAATTGACGTAAACCAACCGTGGCAATGAATCACATCAGGGGTCCAACGCAGTTTCTTGACTGTCTCCAACACTCCACGGGCAAAGAATATCGCCCTTTCAGCATTGTCATCAAACTCCTTGCCGTTGGCATCAACCAAAATGTTCTTTCTGCGGAAGTAGCCCTCATTGTCAATGAAGTAAACCTGCATGCGCGCTGACTGAATTGAAGCAACCTTTATAATCAACTGATGGTCAGTGTCATCAATTATAATGTTCATACCTGACAGGCGGATAACTTCATGCAACTGGTTTCTACGCTCATTTATAAGCCCGTACTTAGGCATAAATGTGCGAATCTCCCTACCCTCTTCCTGAATGCCCTGTGGCAGTTTTCTGCATATATCAGACATTTCCGAAGACGGAAGATATGGGAACATTTCCTGTGTTACATATAGTATCTTTTTTTGTTCCATAAGGATATAAACTGTTGCCTTTTGCAAAGATATAAAAAATTTTTCATAATTATGCAAACTTTATAGCAAAAAAATCAATAAGATTAAAAAAATGTGTACCTTTGCACTCCAAATCATTTATATAATGATAACAGCAAAAACAATTAAGGAGTTACAGTCCGCCATCAAGGCAAGCGGAGCAAAAAGCGTTGGATTGGTACCCACCATGGGTGCCTTGCATGAGGGGCATATATCGCTTGTAACCAAGTGTGTAAAGGAAAATGACCTGTGTGTTGTAAGTGTTTTTGTAAACCCTACCCAATTCAATGACAAGGGCGATTTGGAACGTTATCCCCGCACACCCGATGCTGACGCCGCCTTACTTGAGAAAAACGGGTGCAACATAGTGTTTATGCCGTCAGTTGAGGAGATGTACCCTGAAGAGGACACCCGCCGTTTTAACTTTGGCAAACTTGAGCAGGTGATGGAAGGACCTTTCCGTCCGGGACACTTTAACGGAGTTGCACAGATTGTAAGTAAATTATTCTATGCCGTAAACCCTGACAAAGCCTATTTTGGAGAGAAGGACTTTCAGCAGGTTGCAATAATAAAGGATATGGTCAGACAACTACAGATACCTGTAGAGATTGTTCCATGCCCTATCATACGTGAAGCAAGCGGACTTGCAAAAAGCAGCCGTAACACTCTGCTTACCGATGCACAACGCACCAAAGCCGTAAAAATTTCACAAGTGCTGAAAGAGAGCGTTAATCTAATGGGGAGCAAAAGCGTCAAAGAGGTGATTGATTGGGTTAACAATCAGTTTGCCGATGACAGCGAGTTCCGTATGGACTATTACGCAATAGTTGACGGCAACACCTTGCAGCCCGTAGAAAACTGGAACAACCAATACATTGTAGGATGTATTGCCATATATTTGGGAAAAATAAGACTAATTGATAATATCTGCTATAAAAAATGACTATACAATTACTAAAATCCAAGATTCACAGAGTAACAGTCACCGATGCCAACCTTAACTATATTGGCAGCATTACTATTGATGAAGATTTGATGGACGCAGCCGGTCTCATAGAGTATGAGAAGGTGTCAATAGTGGATAACAACAACGGAGAGCGTTTTGAAACATACGTCATAAAAGGGGAACGTGGAAGCGGAGTAATCTGCACAAACGGTGCCGCCGCCCGTAAGGTTCAGCCAGGCGATATTATCATTATCACCGCTTACGCACAAATGACACCGGAAGAGGCTAAAACATTTAAGCCTACAGTAATTCACCCTGTAAATAATAAAATTTAAGTGGACAGTGGATAGTGGATAGTGGACAATTATTTCACTGTCAACTGTCAACTGTCAACTGTCAACTGTCAACTAAAATGAAATCCCACACAGTCTATATCTGCTCATCTTGTGGTGCTGAACAATCACAATGGTTTGGCAGATGTAAGGTTTGTGGAGAGTGGAACACCTGCAAAGAGATGAATGTAGCCGAATCAACTTCAAAGGCTGCAAGAAAAACAGGTTTTAATGAAAACAGTAAACAACCCACTTTAGTCTCAGACATTGAGGCTAAGGCTGAGGAGAGAATAGATATGGGCATCGGGGAACTGAACCGAGTGCTTGGAGGCGGACTTGTAAAAGGCTCACTTGTACTTATTGGCGGAGAACCGGGCATAGGAAAATCAACACTTATGCTGCAAACTGCACTTTCACTGAAAAACCAAAAGGTTTTGTATGTATCGGGTGAGGAGAGTGCATCACAACTTAAGATGAGGGCTGACCGCATTACAAAAGAGAGCGGAGAGTGCTACATTGTAAGTGAAACAAATCTTGAAGTCATTTTTTCACACATAAAGGATTTACAGCCTGACATAGTTGTAATTGACTCAATACAAACCATATTTACTGAGAGTGCAGACTCCATTCCGGGCAGTCTGACACAGGTCAGGGAATGTTCCGCCCTATTGCTTAAATTTGCCAAGGAGACAAACATTCCTGTATTTATAGTTGGTCATATTACCAAAGACGGAACCATTGCAGGACCTAAAACATTAGAGCATATAGTTGACACCGTGCTTCAGTTTGAGGGAGACCAACACTACCTATACCGAATACTGCGTAGCGTAAAGAACCGTTTTGGAAGCACAAGTGAACTTGGAATCTTTGAAATGTGCCAGAACGGATTAAGAGAGGTACAAAACCCTTCTGAACTTCTTATCAGCAGTGAACACACCGATATGAGCGGAGTTGCAATAGCCTCAGCCATTGAGGGTATAAGACCATTTCTTATTGAGGTTCAAGCCCTTACAGGCACTGCCGCATACGGAACACCGCAACGCTCAGCCACAGGCTTTGACCTCAGGCGTATGAATATGCTTCTTGCGGTACTTGAAAAACGTGCCGGATTCAAGGTTGACAAAAAAGATGTGTTCCTTAACATTGCAGGTGGCATTAAGGTCAATGACCCTGCCATAGATTTGGCTGTAATAGCGTCAATACTCTCATCAAGCCTTGACATTACAATAAGCCGCGATACATGCCTTACAGGTGAGGTGGGACTTTCAGGAGAAATACGCCCCGTAAACCGCATATCGGCACGCATTGCAGAAGCGGAGAAATTGGGATTCAAGAAAATAATAATTCCAGCCGCTAACTTCAAAGGGCTGGAATTAAAAAATCCTAAAATAGAGATACTGAAAGCCTCAAAGGTGGAACAAGCGTTCAAATTACTGTTCTCTTGACTATTGTTTACCGCCTCCTAACGCCTGATACAAATCAACATCCGCCATAAGAATAGCCGCAGCATTGTTTATTGCTGACATCTGAGCAACAAGCAAATCCTTTTGAGCAGTCAACACCTCAAGGTAAGTTCCCTTACCAAGACCCATTTTAGTGAATGTAGCATCGTAGGCTCTGTCAAGAGCATTAACCTGATTCTCATAATCGGGCTGTTGGCTACGATATGATTTCTTGGCGGCAAGAGCGTCATTAACCTCCTTGCCAGCCTTGAACAGCACATTACTGTAGGCATACTCAGCAGCACGCAACGCATGCTTTGAACTTTGCACCTCCGCTATATTTCTACCTGAATTAAATATTGGTTGCAACAGAGAACCCACAGCACTGAAAATCAGACCTCCGTTCCACCCTATATTTCCTGAAATGGAGATGCTTGGGCAACAGTTTGCACGAGCAAGATTCATTGAGTAGAAGGCACGCTCAAGTTGATGTTCAACAGCCTTTACATCAGGACGCACCCTAAGTACCTGAAGATTAACGGCGTCAATATTGTTGCCGTTAATTACCGATGAATAAAGCCCGTCTCTGTCAATTGTAAGTTCATCTTTGCACAAAAGCAAACGCATGGCATTTTCAGCCTTAATGCGTGACAGCCTCAACTCCTTTGACTGTGCCACCGCTGAATAGTAACTTGCCTCAAATTGTGCTACGGCAGCCTCATCGGTCATACCTGCAATTTTCATGCTCTTCATAGTCTCAACAGCCTCAGCCCTGTTTACAACCGCCTCATCGGTTGTCTCAATTTGAGCGTCAATCATTAACAAAGTGTAGTAAGTGGTTGCCACTGAAGATATTAGCTCAACCCTTGCAGCCTGCTCATAATCCTCCATCTCCTTTTTTGAGGCATTGGCAATACGCTTTTTATTTGTGGTCCTGCCAAAAATATCCAACTCCCACGATGCCTGCCCAAATCCGTAAGAAAGAGACGGCTGCATACCTCCTACTGATGTACCGTAAGTAGCAGAAGGTGCGGCATATATACTTGGCAGATATGCAAGTTTGGCACCTAAAAGCACCGCCTTTGCCTGCTCCACATTCTCATGGGCTATTTTCAAATCCAAGTTGCTTGCCATTGCCGTATCAATGAGAGCCAACAAGTACTTATCAGTAAAGATATCTGTATAAGAAGGTATCTTCAATGTGTCAACAGACTCATCGGTCTTTGACTTGAACTTACCGTAAATGCCGCAGGAACTCAAACCCACTGACAGCACAACAGCACTAAATGCTAATATTATATATTTTTTCATAACTATTCACTATTCTTTCTTCACTATTCATTTTTCTCTAACGGTTTCACCTTCTCCTGCAACCCCTCAAACACCACGTACAGTGCAGGAACCAGGAACAACAATCCTATACAGCCAAACAACATACCAAATACAGTACCTGTTCCAAGGCTTATATTACCAATGGCACCGGCACCGCTTGAAGTTACAAGCGGAAGCAGACCTACAACCATTGTACCTGCCGTCATCATAATAGGACGCAGACGCAGTTTTGCCGCATTCAATGCCGAATCCACAATACTTTGCCCGCTCTTTCTAAGTTGCACCGCAAACTCAGTAATAAGAATACCCGTTTTTGACAGCAAACCTATAAGCATTACAACACCCACCTGTAGATAAATGTTGTTATCCAATCCAAATATTTTTGTAAACAAGAACGCAAAGGCGATACCTGCAGGAACTGTAAGCATAATTGAGAACGGCAACAGGTAACTTTCATACAAAGCGGCAAGAATCAGATATATCAACAATGCTGAAATACCAAATATGATTCCCATTGAGCTACCATTGCTCTGCTCTCTTGTCATACCGCCGTACTCGTATGCGTAATCTTTTGTAAGCACCTCTTTTGCAGTTTCATCAACAGCCTTGATTACATCACCTGATGAATATCCTTCAGCCTGTGATGCAATAACCTTAATTGAGGTAAGCATATTGAATCTGTTAAGATATGCCACACCAAACATACGTGTAAGAGTTATGAATGAACTAAGCGGAGCCATCTTTCCTGACGGTGTCCTTACAAACATTGAACTCAAAGAGTTTTCTGTTCTACGGGAATCCGGCGTTGCTTGAACCATAACCTTATAAACCCTTCCGTACAGATTTATATCATTTACGTATGCACTACCATAGTAAACTGCCAAAGCATCAAGCACCTCCTTTGATGACAGACCAGCCTTGCGGCATTTTGCAACATCAACCTGCACTAAATATTGCGGGTCTGACATTGAGAACGGAGTGTAGGCGGTTCCTATCTCAGGTCTCTTGTTCAACTCCTCAATAAACTCCTCTGATATTGCAAAAAACTCATTCATTGGAACACCTGTCTTGTTCTGAAGATTTATTTCAGCATCGGACGAAGTACCGTAACCGGGAATCATAGGCATCAGGAACGGAATAATTGTAACATCCTTATACTTGCCGTTCAACTCACCTATCTGCTGCGCCACTTTCATTACTGACATAAACTCACGCTCGTCCCAATCCTTCAAATTCATAATGAAGCAGCCTGCATTTGAAAGGTTTCCTGCAGTAAAGCCAAATCCGTCAATCTGACCTGTAATCCTTATGTCTTCTATGGTTGCAATGTCCTTGTATACTTCAGCCATATACTCAGCGGTTGACTTATTTGACGTACCTGGAGGCATAATTACATCACACATAAGCTGACAAGTATCCTCTTGCGGCACAAAACCTGTAGGAGTGGTCTTCATAACCCATAGCATTAGAACCACCATACCTGCAAACAGAACAAATGATATCCAAGGATGCTTAATAAGCGGACGGATACCGTTCTGATATTTTTCAGACATCTTTACAAAAGCCTCATCAAAAGCCTTTGCAAAGCGTGCGTTCAGCTCTCCAAGTTTGCTCTTCTTATCCTTATTGCCAGCCTTAGGCTTAATAAGTATTGCACACAATGCAGGAGAAAGCGTAAGGGCGTTAATAGCAGAAATACCTACAGCCACCGCCATTGTAAGACCAAACTGACGGAAGAAAGTACCTGACGTTCCACCCATAAAGCTTACAGGAATGAACACCGCCATAAACACAAGTGATGATGTTATTACGGCAGTTGTAATTTCACCCATAGCGTCAATGGCAGCCTTAAGTGAAGATGTGTATCCGGCATCCAGTTTTTCATGCACAGCCTCCACCACCACTATGGAGTCATCAACCACAGTACCAATTACAAGCACAAGAGCAAACAATGTAATAAGGTTTATTGAAAAACCTGCCACAAGCATAAATGCAAAAGTACCTATCAATGACACCATAATACCCACAAACGGTATAATGGTTGAACGCAAGTCATGTAGGAAAAGCCAGACAATAATAATAACAAGCAGAATAGCCTCTATCAAAGTCTTAAAAACCTCATGCATTGATGCATACAAGAAAGTGTTACTACTCTGAAGCACCTCTATCTTACACCCCTCCGGCAATTCAGGCTTTATGCTTTCAATTAGAGCGTCAATGTTGTTATTAACCTCAGTGGCGTTAGAGCCCGAAAGCTGATAGCAAAGACATACGGCACCAGGATGTCCATTCACCCTACTGTCAAACTTATAATACTCACTACCTAACTCAATTTCTGCAACATCTTTCAGATATAGAACCTCACCGTCTTCACTAACCCTGACAATTATTCTCTTAAACTCATCAACACTCTTCAGACGTCCGCTATACACCATAGTATATTGGTATTGCTCCGATGAATTTTCACCAAAAGAACCGGTGGCGGACTCTATATTCTGCTCTGCAAGAGCGTTAAGAATATCACTTGGCGTAAGATTATGTCCAAGAAGCACCTCTGGTTTAAGCCATATTCTCATTGAATACTCCGCACCAAACATTGAGAACTTACCAACACCATGAACACGCATGATTTTTGGTTTGACATTTATATTCAGGTAGTTACATAAGAACTTACTGTCATATCTGTCATCAGGTGAGTAAAGGGCAAAAATCTGTAGAATTGAGTTCATCTGCTTTTCAGTTGTAACACCGTAGGTCTTAACCTCAGCAGGAAGCAGTGATGTTGCCTTTGACACACGGTTCTGCACATTTACCGCATTCATATCAGGGTTTGTACCCTGCTCAAAATATATGGTTATTTCTGCATTACCTGAGTTGTCTGATGTTGATACCATATACGTCATGTTATCAACACCGTTTATGGCATCTTCAAGAGGCGCAAGCACCGCATTCTGAATTGTTTGAGCGGAAGCACCGTAATAACTTGTTGATACTGAAACAGTTGGAGGTGCTATATTAGGATATTGCTCAATAGGTAACGATGCCAATGAAACAACACCTGCAACCACTATTATAATACTTATAACAGAACTGAGTACGGGCTTTTCTATAAATGATTTAAGTTGCATATCCTAACCCTTTCACTAATTTTTCTCATTACTTGTGGAATCAGCCGCAGCCTCTATTGTTTCAGTTACAGGCTTAATCTTCATGCCACTGTACATTTTGCTGACACCCTCAACAGCAATTACATCGCCGTCCTCCAAACCGCCATAAACCGCATACTCCTTGTCATTCAACCTTAGAACCTCAAGTTCAGCACTCTCAACAGTGTATATTGTGTCATTTTGTACAACCTTATAAGCAAAAGTCTTATCCTGAATATCATACGTTGCGGTTTTTGGAACTACAATAGCCTTTGACTTCATAGGAATCACAACAGTTGCACTACCACCTGACGTAAGAATGCCGTCAGGATTCTTAAATGCCGCACGAATACTGATTGCACCAGTCTCCTTATCAACAATACCTGATATTGTAACAATCCTGCCCTTGGTGTTATATTCTGAACCATCATTAAAAACAAGTTTACAGTCAGGCAACTTATCTATAAGGTTTTGCTTTGAGCCTACCGATGACACTAAATACATATAATTCAACTCATTGACTGAAATGTACGCAATAATTGTACTGTTATCGGAAACAATGGTCAAAGGTTTTGATTGAGGACCCACAAGGGCACCCTGTCTGTAGGTGATGTTACCCACAACTCCATCGTATGGAGCCTTTATTATTGTATGATTAAAGTCATTCTGAGCGTGCAATTCTCCTGCCTTAGCCTCTGAAAGAGTGGCTTTTGCCATAAGATACTCATTATACGTAACCTTATATTGGTGCTCTGATACAATATTCTTCTCCAACAACTCCTTTTGAGCTTGAACCTCAAGTTCCATTGTCTTGACCTGTGCCTCAGCACTCTCAACCTTTGCCTTTGCGTTATCCAAAATTGAGGCAAACTCCGTCTGGTTCAGCACAAACATAACCTGCCCTTTCTTAACAGACTGACCTTCAACTACTAACAACTCCTCAAGAGTGGCTGTAACCTGCGGACGTATTTCAACATCCTGACTTCCCCTAAGTTGTGCCGGCAACCTGTAATCAATGGTACATGAATCAGAATATACCGTTTTAACCTGTCTTGGCTGGGCAGGAGCCTCTGTCTCCTCTCCGTTTGAGCCACACGATGCAAACATTGGCACCATTGCCAACATCACCAAAAATTTTAGTGTACTTTTCATATTAAAAAATTATTTGTTTTACTTTATTAATTCAGCCAATTTTGACTGTAAAGCCTCACCCCTCAGTGAAATAGCAACTATCTTTCCGTCTGGAGCTATCAGAACTGAAAATGGAATGGAATTAACCCTCCAAGCCCTTGCTATAGGACAGTTCCATCGTTTGAAAGTGCAGACGTGGTTCTTCCAAGCAAGTCCGTCAGCCTCAATGGCGTTTTTCCACGCACCTGCATCAGAGTCAAGAGATACGCTGAACACATCAAACTTCTTACCTTTATACTTATTATAGGCGGCAACCACATTTGGATTTTCTCCCCTGCAAGGACGGCACCACGATGCCCAAAAATCAACCAACACATACTTTCCCCTAAGGCTTGAAAGTTTTTTTGTCTTTCCGTCAGGGGTGACACCCTCAATTTCAGGAGCAACCGCACCTATTTCAATAGGGTTTGTAACCTTACTTCCAACCTCTGTCACCAATGCTGAATAAGGATATTTGGCGGACACAGAGTTATACAGTGTCTTAAACATTGGCTTATGAGCATAAAATTCATTTGAAAAATTAATGTACGCAAGCAGTAATGATGTAAGCAGTGTCTTGTTCTCCAAATAAAAAGCCTCCATCTCCTCCTTACTGCTAGTATTCACCTTATCCTGATGCTTTTTAAGGAATACCGCATCGGCAGAACCTTTTGCCTCTGAAATCATCAAATCATAGTATGTGACAGACATTTTAAGCGTTACATTATCTGACGGCGATACGGCAAAATACAAGTGACGCCGCAGTCCGTTTTCCCCTGTAAAATTAAATGCAAGGCAATCAGCCTGTTTTATATCCAGATTCAAAGTGAATGTGCCGTCAGGGTTTATGGGAGTTGTTGTAATAAAGTCATTTGTAAGATAACTTACACTTACCATTTGCAACGGATTCTCCCCTATGAACGCACCCTTAACGGTAGCGGCAAAAGAGCCTGCCGCAACCAACAACAATGCAAAAAATACAAACAATCTTTTTTTCATACTATATAATGTCTTATATTTCCGCTCAAAATGACGGGAGGGGTTGTCCACTGTCAACTATTAGTGAGCTGTCTCCATACGATAGGAAACGATACCCATTATCCATCGCAAATTTATATATTGCTCTCCACTTATCACCTACAAACGCTGAGATAAGCAGAAGCAGGGTGCTTTTAGGTTGATGGAAATTTGTAACCAAACCTTTGACAATATGCAACTTATACCCTGGCACTATTATAATTTGGGTGGAGCCATGCAGCATATCCATATTGTTTTTCCGTAAATATGCAATTATGGCATCCAACGCATCTTCTGCACTTACATTATACTCTTCTGAGTATGGTTCCCACTGGCTTACAAACATATCTTCATTCCCCTTCAACAGCCTGCACCCCATAAAATAGAGGCTCTCCAGTGTTCTTACGCTTGTGGTTCCCACCGCTATTATATGTCCTATGGACTCTCTTATTCTTTTAATTGTATCTAATGGCACCGCTATAACCTCAGTGTGCATGGAGTGACCGCCTATCTCATCTGTCTTTACGGGATAGAACGTGCCTGCACCCACGTGCAGTGTAAGCTCCGCTCTGCCTATCCCTTTGGCATCAAGGTCTTTAAGCACCTGCTGTGTAAAATGCAGACCTGCCGTAGGGGCGGCTACAGAACCTTTGATTTTTGAATAAACTGTCTGATATGTAACCTTATCACGCTCTTCTGTATTTCTGTTAAGATATGGTGGTATGGGCAGTTCTCCAAGTGAGTCAAGTATCTCTGCAAAACTTACCTTATCATCATTCCAACTGAACTCAATGGTATGAACCAAACCGGCACTACTGAGTTTGACGGCAGAAAGCGTTATAAGTTTACCATTAATTACGCAGTTTTTTGTAAGCGTTCCTGATTTCCATAATTTCAAGTGACCTACCATACAACGCCACACGCATCTGCCTGTAGCGGAAAATGAGAGTTGGTAGTCTGACGGCTCTATGGGGTCAAGGCAAAATACCTCAACTTTGCCTCCCGTCTGCTTTTCAAAACGAAGTCTTGCCTGAATGACCTTTGTATTGTTAAACACTAACAAAGTGTCAGCAGGCAAGAGCGTAGGCAACTCCTTGAAAACCTTTGTTGAGATATCTCCTCCTTTATAAAGAAGCAGTTTTGATTCATCTCTCTTTTCAAGCGGATAGCGTGCTATCCTCTCTTCAGGAAGGTCATAATCATAATTGGCTATCTGTATCTTCTGTACTTCCATGGTTTTTACGCTCCGCCCTACGTTCCGCTCTCTCTGCCCTGCGTTCCGCTTTTTTTTCTTTATATTCAGCCCTGCGTTC
>JAKSNZ010000017.1 GCA_024405855.1 Paludibacteraceae bacterium | reverse complement strand
GCATCTAGCTAAGCCTGCGTTTTAAACTTTTTAATAAATTTTTTGTTTTCATAATATGGGGGTAAAAACTAAATGTAAAATTTATATATAGGGAATAAAGTTGAATAATTAGTTGAATTTGTGTTTGTTATGTGGGTTTGAGGCGGTTAGATAATTGACAAACCAAATGTGCAAAATTGTGCATTTACTTGGCATTAGGTTGGCATTTTTGCTGGTCTAATGCTTTTGTTTTGTGCATTGGCTTGACATTAGGTTGGCATACGCTTGGCACATCACATTATAAAGCCATTAGAAAGCATTTAAAACGCTATTTAAAGGGATATAGCCTCGCCATCAGAGAGACACATATACAACGCATGTAATAAAAAGGCTACTCCGTACTGTCACAGAACAGACCTATTTTTAAGCAGCATGTTCTGACTGATTTTTGCAGGAAATTTAAGTTGGGGTTACAAATGGGGTTACAAATGGGGTTACAAAATTCAGCAAAAAAACAACGAATAAACTACCTCATAATGACATAAAGAAGAACAAAACTACACTAATATTACAAATACAATACCCCTTTTGTACACTGTTTTTCGTTTGTAAATATCATTTAAAATGCTGATACTGCACTATATAACCCAAATATATTGAAAAACAAGGGTATGAGCACCTACTTATAATGGTGTTTGAGACTGCAATGATTTAATATGATTTTGCAACGCAGCAATGGTTTCATCTTTTGATTTTAGCAATAAACAGTCGGAGCAAGATTCTGGCAGAATCCTATTTTGAACATCGCAAGTTTTGAGCATTTCCCCATTACCTGTCAATAACCAATCTGAGTTAACATTAGGAAATTGTGTCAAAAATTTGACTATTAAAGAGCCTCCTATTTCGCTCTTTAATCCGATACCCTTAAAATTAGATGCCGCAACTCCTATTTGTTGATATAAACATTCCTTTTTTATATGCTGACTTTCAGCAAAAAGCAAAATTCTTTCTTTAATAGTCAAATTTTTGTCCATAAAATTTTTATAAGTCAAAATTTAGTCTTATCTTTGCAGTGTCTTTCAATTTGAAAGTGCCGTAAAGATAAGCAAAAAACCTGATATGACAAAAGAAATACATATTAGCCATGGTAAAAGAGCAAAACTTATGAAGGCTTTAAATGTAACTTATCCAACAGTACGAGCCGCCCTAAGGTTTGAATCAAACACTGTTATTGCAGAAAGAATTAGAAAAGTTGCAAAGTCTGAGTATGGCGGTAAAGTATTTAATATGGAATGAGAATAAACCATCAACTAATTAATACTTATTATTATGGAAAATTTGGAAAAACTGTTTCAAGGTGAAACATCCTTCAATCATTCAGAAAAGTCAATGACCATCAGTTGGCTTGACGGCAAAGTAAAACTTGTTGTTTACAACGGAATACACAAGGCATTGGTGTTGGTTAATGAGATTGTAAAGGTAGAACAAAACGACAACAATGTAAGCAGCATCAAACTACTAGAGAGACAATGCTGCGAGGTAGTCAGAGAATTAGCAAAGACAGATTTGGCAAGAGCATAAAATAATATTTACGTTTGGAATACTACAATAACATATTATGTGCCACTCAATCTGACTTACAAGGTCTGATAGCATACAATACACTTAAATTGCTAATACATAGAGGCAAGGCAGAACGTGTACGCCGTGCATGTCTTGAAACTCCAGCTCTATATTCAGTAGAAAGTCTGCCTTATAAGTACAAGGTGGAGGTTTATAGGAGAAATCCGGATTTAAAGGCTCAGACTGAGGCTAAACCACTGCTTGATGCAGTAGAGGCTGATGGAACGGCTATACAATTCTTTGAGCAATACACATTGCCGGATGGAAGACATCTTCCAAACTACAAACAATGGGAATACTCCAATAATGCCGCCATACTAAACTGTTGCAAAAACATACTTGAACGTTGTCAAAGTCAAAGATGCAAACACGGCAAACACATCAAAAAAGGAGAATTTTGGGCAAAGGTAGCAAAGGCTCTGCCACGATTATCCGACAAATGGCCAAACACATTACCAGAGAATCCGGCAAGATTACAAGAAAAGTTCCGTCAATACATATCGGGAGGATATGAGACTCTGATAAACGGCAGGTTTATGAACAAGCATGCGGCAGTAATAGACACAGAGACCAAAGAGGATGTACTGTTACGTCTTATCGCAGACCGTCGTAATCTCAATGATGCCCAGATAAGCGAGTTGTTCAACTGCATAGCATCAAAGATGGAATGGAAACCTATATGTGCGGCAACGGTGTCACGCTATCGGGAGAAATTTGACCTTGAATCGGCTGCCGGTAGACATGGAATGATAGCGTTCAACTCCGGCAAGAGCATGACCGTCAAAAGGAGCAGACCTACAGCACCTCTTCTATTCTGGACTGCTGACGGATGGGATGCGGAACTTCTTTACCAACAAGTGGTGACAGACAAAGCCGGACATAGCGTTACCACATACAACAACAGGCTTACAATGGTGGTGGTTCTTGACACCTGCATCAATTACCCTATAGGTTATGCTATCGGTGAGCATGAGAACCCAGCACTGATAAAAGAAGCACTACGTAATGCTGTAAACCATACTGCAGAATTGTTTGGACACCGATACAGAACCAACCAATTCCAAAGTGACCATTACGCTATGAAGACAATGAAGCCTTTATATGATGCTATTGGAGATAAAGTAACACCTGCACGTGTTCACAATGCCAAGGCAAAAGTTATAGAACCATACTTTGGTGACATCAACACACGCTATTGTCAATTTATGCCAAACTGGAGCGGTTTCGGTATAACTAGCAATAAGAAAAAGCAACCTAACACAGAGGCACTAAATGATTTGAGACACAATTTTCCAGACAGAGAAGGTTGTGCATCACAACTGGTGTTCATAATAGAGAGTGAACGCAAGCGTCTGCATGACCAATATGTGGCTATGTTCGCCAACCTGTCTGATGAATACAAACTTGAACTGAGCGATGAGCAATACCTGCTCAATTTTGGTTGCGAGACAGGATATAAAAACACAATTGAAGCAAGCGGTTTAAGACCTACAATAGAGGGCGTGAAGAAAGACTATGAATGTTTTGACATAAAGTTCCGTCAACTATCTCACATAAAATGGATAGTAAAATATGACCCTGCTGATACAAAACAGGTACTTGCTGTAAGCGAAGACGGAAGCCATAGATTTATGCTTGAAGAGAAATATGTGCAACCGATGGCACTGGCTGAACGTAAAGACGGCGATGCAGAGCAACTGGCACGTGTGGCACAATTCAACAAGAAATTGGAAACACATATTACAGACCGATTAAGCAAGGCTTGGAAAACAACAGACAGACTGATGGCTGAGCATGCAAATGAATTGGACCCACTATTAAGTCGTATGTTAATCTGTGACAGTAATGGACAACATAAAGACCGCAAAAACGCAAAACGTGGGAATGAGGTCATTGACCTAAACAAGATTCTTCCAAACCCTGCTCCAGAATCCAAACTGCAAAAGAGTGACGAAGATTCAAACCTATTTGACTTATATTAATTTTTAATACTGGTAATTATGAAAATTCAAGAAAAAGAGAACATCAAGACAGCCCTTGCAGAATACTGCGAGCGTATGGGCAGTCAGAACAAGGCGGCAAACAGCCTAAAAGGAGTAAGTTCCGCCACAGTAAGCCAACTGCTTAATGGTAATTGGGATTTGATTACAGATGAAATGTGGCGTAACATTGCCACTCAGATTGGATACGACAACCGCAAGTGGGTGGTTGTTGAAACAAGAGGATACAAGCGTATGACTCAACTGCTCACAGATGCACAAGAGAACAGTCTTGTGTTTGCCGTTACAGGTGATGCTGGATGTGGAAAGAGCGAAGCCGTCAAGACATTTGCACGCAACCATCAGAACGTCTATAACCTTAGTTGTTCAGAATATTGGAACCGTAAGCACTTTATGACAGAACTGCTTCAGAATATGGGTGTGGATTACACCGGTTGCACAGTTAGTGAAATGATGAGCGAGATACTTTATAATCTAAAACGCAAGGAGAATCCGCTCCTGGTTCTTGATGAGGCTGACAAACTGAGTGACCAGGTGCTTTACTTCTTTATAAGCCTATATAATCATTTGGAGGACCATTGCGGAATTGTAATGTGTGCCACTGACTATCTTGAAAAGAGGATAAAGAAAGGTGTAAGATGTAACAGGAAAGGATACAAAGAGATTTACAGCCGTTGTGGCAGAAAGTTTATCCCTATGCAGCAGGTTAATGCTGAAGACATTGCGGCGGTTTGCGTTGCCAACGGCATATCCGATGCAGTAAAGATTGATAGGATAGTTGATGAATCAGAGTGTGATTTAAGACGTGTTAAACGCTGTATTCATGCGTATAAATCATCTGAAAATTATCAACGGTAATGGGCAAGACAATAAGCAACAAGAACGTGACAGCCGCAAGGTTCAAAACGGCAGACTTTGAGGGCAGATGGCTTGCCAGTATAGGAAGACCAGAACTGCGTGGCAGTTGGTTGGTATTTGGAGGAAGCGGCAGCGGAAAAACAACATTTATGTTGCAATTAGCTAAATATCTGTCAAAATTCCGTAAAGTGGCATATAACAGTTTGGAGCAAGGCTTGTGCAGAAGTTTCCAAGTGGCTTGGAACAGAGTAGGAATGATTGATGCTGGTAACAACATAATGCTGATAGAGAAAGAAACTCTAAAGGAACTGAAAGATAGGCTTGACAAGAGGCGTTCACCAGACATAATCATAATTGACTCCCTCCATTATTGGTTAGGGTTCAAGATGAACGATTATATAAGTCTTTTGCAGTGTTACCCTAACAAACTGTTCATCTTTGTTAGCCATGAACGTGTAGGAGAGCCTAAAGGCTCTATGGCTCAATATATAAGATACAATAGCGATGTAAAGATACATGTAGAGGGTTACACAGCATATATAACCACAAGATATGAGGACAAGGAAAACGGAGAAGGCGGAGCGGATTATGTTATATGGGAAGAGGGAGCAAATGAGTATAACCTTAACAAAATGTAACACTATGATGACAGCAATTCAAAGACAGGAGAAAAACCAAAGACGTGTGTTCCATGCCTTGGCATATAGACTTGGCATGAGTGAAGAGCAACGCCGTCAGATGCTCATTGACAACTACGGTGTTGAATCAAGTGCCGACCTTGACGCACACCAATTGACAGACCTTATTCATACACTTGATAAGGCGGTCAATCCGTCAGTAAATGAGGCTGACATCTGGAGAAAAAGAATTATTGCGGTTGTGTGTGAATATCTAAAACTTATGGGTCAAGACACGTCCATTCAGTACATTAAAGCTGTAGCATGCCGTGCGGCGGAATATGATGATTTCAACTCCATACCCACAGACCGTTTACGCAGTGTTTACAATGCATTTAAGAACCGAGTAAACGCTATTAAAACAGTATCACTTATGAATTTTCATGCATCGGGTTATGCCGGCAATCAGATGCCATCATGTTAAGACTACAACAACAATATATGTTTAACTTAAAATTTTTTTATTATGGAATCAGAAAAACAAATGGTGGAAATGAATGCAGAAGAACTCAAGGAGTACGAAGCATTTAAAGCAAAAAAGGCTAAAAAAGCGGCTGAAGAGAAAAAGCAGGAAGAAATCAAGAATTACAAGAAACTTGTTGATGACATTATCAATGAGACAGTGCCAAAGGCCAGGGAACTTAATGGTGTTATGAACAAAATGAAGAATGATGTCATAGACAGTTTCCACACTGTAATTGAGATGAAGGAGGAATTGTACAAAGGTCAGAAACAACTGAAAACTGACCGCTTTACAGACTCATTCACAAATTCCGATGGAAACGCACGTGTAACATTGGGCTACTACACCAATGACAACTATGATGACACCTATACAGCCGGTGTAGATAAGGTGCAACAATACATTGAGTCATTGGCATCGGACGGCAACAGTCGGCAATTGGTTGATATGGTGCATACTCTGTTACAGGAACGTTCAAAATCAGGACAATTGAAGGCTCAGAACGTGCTTCGTTTGGAAAAAATGGCAAATGAAAGCGGAAACAGTACATTTATTGAGGGTATGCAGATAATACGTGATGCCTACAAGCCTATCCGAACAAAACAGTTTGTTAAGGTTGAGGTTAAGAATGAGAAGACCAACGAATGGGAGCCTATATCCCTTAATATCTCAACTTGCTGATGAGAACCATTAGTAAAAAATTTGACAGGGTTGAAGTATGCAGGAACTGCAAGGGTTCCGGCAAATCACCGATGGGTGGAACTTGCCCTGTGTGTAACGGGACTGGCATGATAGACAAACACCTTGACATAGACATAACCATAAAACCTCATAAGAATGATAATCGCCGTTGACTTTGATAACACCATAGCACAAACGGACTTCCCTATAATTAAAGGGGAAGTCCCTTTTGTGCGTGAGTCATTAGAGGAACTGCGTAAACAAGGACACTACATAATAGTGTGGACATGCCGTCTTGACCGTGATTTGCTTGATGCCATAAACTGGATGACAGAACATCGCATACCATTTGACCGTGTGAACGATGAATGTCCTAAACAGACTGAAATATATGGCATACGTAAACACGGCAAAGTGTATGCCGACATATATATAGACGACCACAATTTAGGTGGATTTCCGGGATGGAAGAATGTTTTAAAAATCTTATGTCCTTAAACAGATATGGCTTATTCACGTAAAAATCTATTGCTTCGGATAAAAAAGGTGAATGAACTCTTTGTAGAAAAGCAGAAGATTGGTCTGTCAACTGAGTTCATTTACCGGACATTCATATTCCCCACATTTCACATCAGCCGAAGCACTTTATATGAATACCTTGCCATTCCATACAAGGCTCAATTAAAGGAGATAGAACGCCGTGAGACAGAAGAGAAACGCATATACCCAAGCCTTTTCAAGGATGAGGACTTTAAATAATTTATTAACTTTCAAAAATGGGAACAATTATAATAAAAGGAAAACAGAGGCTCATTTTGCCTGTTAAGAAGAAGTGGTACGAAATGATGGAATCAGGCATCAAGCGTGAAGAATATCGTGAAATCAATAAATACTGGCACTCACGTATTGCTTATTGTTTCAAATGGTGCAGTGGAATGTATTTTAAGAAATTTGATGCTACAGATTTTGATGATGCAGAGTATATCAAAAACAGAGGATATTGTCAGGGGTGTGAAAATGTATGTCATTTTGAAAAAATCCTCTTGGCTCCTGAAATTGTCAGAATCAGATATGGGTACTCCAAAAGATTTATAGATTTCAAAATAAAGCAAATTAAAATTGACGTGGGCAAAGAAGAATGGGGTGCAGAACCAGGCAAGCGTTACTTTGTCATTGTGTTAGGCGAAAGAATCCAATAACATTTTAAATTTAAAAAACCATGAAACATTTTGAAGTAAAAATTCGTTATGAAAAGCAGGTAACAGACTCAATCAGCAGGGACTGTGGCAAGTTAAGAACAGTTAATGAGACCTATTTGGTAAATGCGGAAAGTTGCACAGAAGCAGAAGCAAGAATTGTGAAAGAGGTAGTGCCGTATGTTAAAAGTGATTACAAAATCACTAGTATAAAAGATGTTCGCTATGCAGAGATTATTACGAATGAGACAGATTTGGAATCTGATACATGGTACACAGCTAAGGTTAAAATGGCAGTGGTCGATGAGAACAAAGGCTGTGAGCACTACACTCAACAAACAATCATAATCAATCGTGAAACATTCAGCGGAGCACACAGTGCTTTGGTCGATTATTTTTATTACTGTTCCTTTGATTATGAAATAATGTCAATTTGCAAGTCCAATATTCAGGAGTATTTCAAGTAAGCCCAATCTCACTGAAACAAGAATCCTCAGAGTTTTGCTCTGGGGATTTTTGTTTTGGCACGAATGTTGCCGTCATTATGGAAAATGTTGTAGGTTTGAATTGTTTTTAACATTTTTTAACATTCGGCATTAGAAAATAAAAATCATTGCTGTAATTACGTATAACGTATATTCTTTTAATCGCAAGCCGCATGTTAAAAATCCATAGAATATCTATGATATTTAAAATTGATAAAAATATTGTATATTTGCAGAGAAATAAATACAGGAGGATTTTATTATGGAAAAAGTTTTTGAGGAAATATTAAATTACCTTTCAAATGCCTCTGAAGAACAATTGAAAAAGGACTGGGAAGAATTTAAGGACTTAAATGATGAGGGGCCTTTGATGGGAAAGTTAATAGAAGAATCTATAGTCTGCATTCAAACAAATGCAATCATAGCTAAAGAAACTAGTGTTAATTATAAAAATCCGTATTATACAGAACCAAACAACAGCATGGCTGCATAAAGATTATGGAAAAAGCTTCTTTTGCACTAAAACATTATTTTTTTGAAAGAGCAGAATTAAATCTTGAAAACGTTCAAGATTCAGAATCATTGAGTTTGAATTTCACACCAAATGGAGAGTATCTACAGAAGGATGGTCTTTTTTTTCTATCATTTGTATTCTCTGCAAAAAGGGAGACTGATAAAAAACCTGTAATTACAGTTTTATGTAAGGGTGTTTTTCAATTTAAGTCACCCTTGATGTTTGAAGAAATACCCGAACACTTCTTTTCAAACACAATTGCGATATTATTTCCTTACATTCGAGCATTTGTCAGCACTCTAACAGTACAAGCAAACGTTGCCCCAATTATGTTACCAACAATGAATTTGACTTCTTTATCTCCACTACTGAAGACAAGAACAATTGTAAAAAAATAATGGAATGCATCGTATATCATACATTAGAGAATCGAGAAAATGCAGATGAAGTGGAAATGAATGCACCCTATCCTTGCAATAAAAAAAATGCCTGGCTTGGTAGGGGTTATTATTTTTGGGAATCGTTCATAGATTTGGCAAAGAAATGGGGAGAGGATAGTTATAACGGTAATTATTTTGTATGTCAATGTCAATTGTCTTGTCCTGACGAATATGTTTTAGATTTGGTTGGAAATACAAGACAACTTATGTATATGCAGTCTACTGTAGATATGTTAGAAGCAAGATTAAAACAAGGACCTCTTACAGTCCCTTTTGTAATAAATTATCTACGAGAAAAAACTAAATTCAATTATTATGCGATTAGAGTTAACGGTGTTAATTCAATGTGTATGAGAGAAGAAAATGTTAGTAAATGGAGAATCAAGTTTACTGATAAACGTAAAGCGTATTTAGATCTGATGCCAGCACTACAAATATGCGTAATTGACAAAAAGATATTAAAATTACCAATGAAAATTATATATCCTGAAGCGTACAGTGATGGGTATGTTATTTAAGTTAAAAAATCCCCGAAAATCACTTTCAGGGATTTTGTTTTTTATGATTATTTATACGCACTGCGGTCTGTGACGTGGCAGGAGTAGGTTTCAATGTTGTCCTGCAGTTCATCAAAGTCGTGATCTGTGGTGCTTGAGATAAGAGTCAGAGCGTTCATCACACTTTCTGCAGCATCAACAGCCCCAATCCCTTGTAAGTTTGCGTTTATTGTATCACACAAAGCAAGTCGGCTTACAGCTTCACTCCAGGATCCAATGCGGCTGTCTGTCACAACGTGAAGATTTACTCTGACAACCGCCTCTCTCACTCTGTGTAATTGTTCACTCCATTCAATAGGCTGGAACTCTATGAATACCGCCGGTGTGTTGAACGGCTGTTCCGTCTCTATATATGTAAGTTGGTTGTTGAACAAGTCAATGTGCTTGATTACGCATTCATTGTTGCTGTCTTTGATACTCTCAAGGGCATCCTTAATAGTGTTGAAAATTGTGGCTCTCATAGTATGTTATAATTTAGTGTTTACGGCTTGCAAGTTCTGATATAATATCTTTTAAATTCTCTTTAAAGACCTTTTCAACGCAAGTCCTGACTTCCGGAGCATCACCTATGAATCTTCGTTCAGGAATTGTTATTTTGCTTCCCACTTTCATTAAGGCCATATATTTGTAAAACTCCGCTTCAGCGTTTGCCTTGAGTGAGGATTTGCTCATCGCCCCGTTCTTGTTGTGCCTGATTCTGCCTGTTGCCTCATAGTATTTAGCCCAGAAGTAACTTTTCATTTTGCGTGTAACTGTTATCTCTCCGCCCTCATTGTGAATGGTTGCGTATGGCTCGGAACTTGACCAAGTAACGGAGTTTTCCCCGACACTGGCTCTGATGGAGCGACGTAACTTACCAGTCGCCACCAAAAGAGTGCCTTTGCCCTTGTATCTGCGGTCTTTCCATTTCTTATTGAAGAAAGCCTTACGCTCAAAGTTCCGGTCAAACTCATCACTGAGTTCCACCTTGATGTCGGTCAGTATTTTCCTCAACAAATCATTCATTTGATTTTTTTTGCAGTTCTATTTGTTTGTTAAAAATTATTTGTATCTTTGCAGTGCGGGGAGTGTACCACGAAAGTGGAGCTTCCCGTTCATTTTTTCAGAGACTCACTGTAAACAATCTCATTACCCTGAATACACATAAGCCTTTCAAATTGGATGAATTGTCCATCTTTCAACTTCTTCAAGCCTACATATCTATTAATTGCAAGGTCTAAAGTCTTTCTACTATAGCCTCCATTAGCATAATACAGAACTGCTATTTGGGTAATACGCTTGCTTGCACAGTGCTTGAGACCTCTTAGAATATTGTTGGCTGTGGCAGTCTCGGTACCAGCAACCTCAAAAATCTGACCATTCCATTTCCCTTCAGCAAATCTTTTACCAATCACTCTGCTCTTTTCTCCAGTAAATATAACACAATGTCCATTTTTGAATCCAACCTCTTGTACCATTTTCTCATAATCACCCCCTTTGGGTGCAAAGTTGTGGTCTTTATGCGTGGCTTTCAGTCCACCTGTGTTTTCATCAAAGACTACATCCTTGTAATTAGGATCTTTCTTAAGTTCCTTGTATTCCTCTTTACGCATTGCAATGCGTTCTTGCTTGGTAAGTGACATACAAACCTTGCACTGTTCACTGTTGGCATTATACGCAAGGTGCAATCCTCTTGTGCAGTTTCCACACCCTTTAGGCATATATGGATGTTTGGGTGGAAAAACATTCTTTGTCTTGCCAGGATTAAATCGGAATATTTGCTGTTTTGGTTTAGCGGTGGCACGTTCTCCAGCCGCTATAGCCTCTTGACTGTTACTTACATCATACTTATTTTTTCTTACTTGAACAACTGTGCAGCGGCAGTTCCAGCCAAGTGGCGGATAATACTTATCCCAAAATGGGTCATCAACAGGCAGTGTGGTTCCGTGCAGAACTGCGTGTTCCTCTCTCACTCTGCCGTCATTTGCAGTGCGGTACTGCAAATTATAGTCATTTCCGTCCTTTTCAAAATCTTTCCATTTAACAGCCATCTGAGTGCTTTGCACAGCAAAGTTGTACTCCGCTTCAAGATATTGCCTGTTATATCTGTTGTCTATGGATAAAACATCTCGCTGAAATGATTCGTAGGACTTAAAACCACCATTCTTATCCTCCAAAAGTAGTGAGGCTTCCTTCATTTGATGGTAAGTTTTGAAGCCGGAAAACCTGAATGTGTTTTCTCGTAAATTGTTTGTCAGTTCCTTGGGAACATCTTGGGTAATGGAACTGTTAACGCCATCAGAAAGTACACGGTAAGTCTCGTTTACAAGATCTGCAACTGGTTGTTCTTTCATTAGGTCAGCAGAGAACCCTTTTTGGCTATAAAGCCATTCCATTGCCTTATCAAAGACAGTATGGTTAAATGTAGATTCCTTACGGTCGCTTAGCTTAATTGTGTGCCATGTGTTGCCATATAATTCATAAATGGCTTGATGAAACAGGTGATATTTATTGGGGCTACCACCTACCCCTACTCGAAAAAACTGTTAACTTCCCTCTTGCCCGTAATATCTATTCCGTATTTGTCTGTGAAGTATTTAGGCGGTATCTCATAACCGTTAGTAAGAAGCATGCTCTCTACATTGCGAACCTCTTCAGGTGTATATGACACTGTGTCATCCCATTCAAAGCGGCAACCGTCAATGTCAAATCCGTGCTTAACCATAAAAGGTATAAGCTTGTTGTTTACAGTGTTGCGTATAAGTTTCTCATCAGAGGCAATCACGTTCTCAAACACCTCAAGATGAACCTCGGACTGTGAAAGTGACGACCCCGAATCAATTGTCATGGTCTGGTTAAGTATGCCTTTTGATATTTCAGAGTTGGCACGGTCAATGCGTTTGTCATATACGTTGAAAGCATCGCCACGGCTTGACTCCTTAATGTCCACATCAGTGCCTTCGGGGAATAGTCCATAGAATGCCGCTCCCATACTTGAAAGCATATTCTCTATCTTGTCAAGGTCTTTTTCATCGTATGAGGATGTGTGTGCCACTCTTATTGGCATACCGAATATCTCTCCAAATCCATCCCAGAACGCCAGCATATTCTTTTTGCTCAGTGCAGACGGTGCACATTTGAGAAACAATCCAAGGTCATGAGTGTCTCCAACCTCTATGCACCAGTCTGCGAAAACACCGCTACGGTAAGATATGCCGTTCTGATGAACATCGTTTTGCTCCTTTACCACTACTCCGTATTCCGGAATTACGTGTCGGCGTGGCACCAACTTTACATACTCAAACTGTTTCTTTCCAAGGTAGTCTAAGACACCTCCAAACTCGATAAGAGAATGACCGTAATACCGGCTGTCAAGAGCAAGGCTTACAAATTTGTCAAACCATTCAGTCTCAAAGAGTGCCGTCAGTTCATCGTTTTTCTTGCCGTCCTTATCCACAATTTTGAAGCCTCTCTTGGTGGCAAATCCCTTGCGTTGACCTATACAGCCAGTCACGTGCATATCCACCTCCACATCGGTGTAAATGTTATACAAAAGAGTTCTGTTTGGATTATTAACGTCTATAGCCCTTTGCCACGCAAGCCTCCAAGCACCAATATCCTTCTTGCTAAGCAGTTCGGTTTGTGCTTTAAGGTCTATGGCAAGTTTCTGAAGCGATTCCTTTTTAAGGTTCACCATTGCCCTCTTAAATTCCAGTGTCCTGTTATTCTTCATAATCTCGGTTCTTAATAGTCATACTTGCTTTTTGCCATACCGCCATACCTTATAGGCGTTGTCACCTGATGTCCTTCCTGGTCAACAGGAAGAGGCAGGTCTGGAGTTGATTTGCCGGACTGCACATCTTTAAGCCAATCAATGGCATGGTTATATCTTGTTTCTCTTATCTCAAATCCAATGCGTTTAGGCAACCACGCTATTAGATGATAGAGTGCCACATCACATGTTATCATAACCAGTTGGCTGTTGCGTTCCGCTCCTGTCTTATTAAATGCCTTGGCTACATCATACCTGCTTCTCAAGTATGAACTAACCTCCTCAATGGCATAGTTTACTCCACGTGCCAGGTTCTCATCATCCATCTGGTCTATAACACTTAGCGTATTGTCGTCACATACTGCCTTAAAATCTGATTTTGTTAGAAATTCCATATCAGTTAAGTATTGATTTGTCAATAATGCCTTTCTTTAAGTCATTCCACTTGATGTTTCGGAAGAAATCGTTGTATTTCCATACTTTACGATAAAATCTTCTGTTCAAAACAAACGGTTGCCCCGCTATGTTTATAACTACATATAAATCCCTTTTTCTCCCATTGTTTAGTTTATCACATTGTTTGAAAGCTTGTTTGAAACGGTAATATAGAATCAAGTTTCTAAAAAATTTTACCATAAGTATTTTGAGTTTTTGCAAGTTCCTATTTTGGGCTCAAAAGAGTCAATGCGTGAACGTTTCTGAAGAATGTATATTGCACCCTCATCGGCATCAGGTCCGTCATCATGGCCTGACATACCCTTTTCAAATGCAAGAGTCTGGTCAAGTCCGGCTATCATATCCGGGTCATTCTTCTTGTGGGCGTTGTAATAGACAAATCCACGTTCCCAAAGCGGACTTATTGCCTCAATACGTTGGAACTTGTCTGGTTTTTTACGTTTGTCGGGTAAAATTGGAAGTTGGTACCCACGGTTAACACCCTCACGCTTGAACTCGTCCAAAATTATGTCCTGGATAAAGTTAGCCTCCATATAGAAATGGCATACAGCCTGTAAGTCCCTTATCCTCTCATAAAGGTCATACAGCCAACGAACCAGTTCAACAATCGTTGTCTGGCGGCAGAATGCATCCAAGAGGTGGAGTTCGCCACTCTTGGTCTTGCCCCAAAGTTTTGCTGCCTTATAGTCATTTTTAGTTGTGGGTTTGAAAGATGGGTCTATGTATAATACAAGTTCAGCATACTCACGTAGCGGCAGCGGATTCTTCCATTTAATCCAATCATTCCTGAACACAGCCCCGTCTGTAATAGGGTTATTCATATACTCCTTCTGAAATCCCCTATAGCCCATAAACTTACGCATAGCATTTATTCTGTCAGGTTTCCAGTATTCAGGCCATGACGGTTTGCCCTCAGCATCAACTATATTCACCTTGGAAACAAAAACTCCCGCTATCTTCATTATAATAGCCAGTACGCTTATCTTGCTTATAAGGTTTCCTACCATAATGAATCTGCCTCCTATGGCACCAAACGCACCAAACAGAGCCTCTTTGACCCAATCAGCCAGTTTGCGGACACGGCTTTCATTCAGACATAATTCATCATCATCAAGGTCATCAATGACTATATAGTCAGGTCTTTTACTGCGGTACCTTATACCACGAGGAGACTGACCTCTGCCAAGAGCAAAGAAAGCACAATCATCAGCTGTGACAAACTGCCCCTCCTGCCAGTTGCCGGCATTGAACTGTCTGCCAAAATCATTTATGTAGCGTTTGTTGTACTGTAGTTCCGCTTGTAAGTCTCCAAGCAGGGTCTTGGCAGAGTCCTCACTCTTACCAACAAGAACCATAACGTTAAGTTCCCGCTTCTTCTGACATTTCAGCCACATAGGAATCATTATATCCATGTGAGTAGATTTGGCGTGTCCTCTCGGCCATTGGAATACAGCACGCAAATCCTTGTTGTTATATATCTTGTTTGCTGCCTGAATATGGAATTTTGCCGACGGTACTGTTTCGCCTGTCTCTTGATTGGTGCAATAGTGAGGAAAGTAGTATGATACAAAGAACGCATAGTCACGCCTTCCCCTTTCTATGCGGCGTAATCTGTCCGCAACCGTTTCTTCTGTGTCAACGGTAGTCATTGAGGCAATGGTTCCGCACAGCAGTTTCCATTGCTTTAATGCATCACTCTGTACCCTTTGAGACATTTACTTGAACTCTATTGTGGTTTTGCCCAACTGTTCTCCAATAAATAAGTCCTGATACTTGTTCATTATCTTGACAATCTCCGGTGTCAGTTCCGGGTCCAGCTTCATTCTTGCAATGAGCCAATTGTCAAAGGCGGAGAACACCTCTATTATTGTTATTACACTGGTCTGTTTGTCCAGTTTCTCAATGGCGGCTGTAGCCTTGACCATTTCATCAGATGTCCAATCACCTGAATCAAGACGCTCGTTAATCTTACATAGCATCTTTGCCACCAACTCCTTGCGTGTGATGGTTGTGGCTGCTTTCAGTTCTCCCCATTTCTCTTCCTTAACCCAAGTGTTTACGGTGTTCCTTGACACCCCCACTTTGTCTGCAATCTCCTGTTGTGTATTGCCTTGCATATAGTAAATATGTGCCAATTCCTTTTTCTGAGACTGCTCTAATGTTTTTGTTTTTCTTGCCATAAAATCTGCGTTTTTGTTCCACAAAAATAACCCCTTGAAATGGGGCTTGCAATTATCTGTCCATCTGTTGGACTTTTCCGTCCAAGGGTTGGACACTTTTTTGGATATGCCTTTTTACATACCTACATTTGCACTTGACAAACGAAAAACAAACATCAGAACATCACGTTTATGGGAAAAGTAATTATCAGCAACTCATCGCTAAACAGTTATGGTTTTAGGGTTTTAACAGAAGGTATAGACATCAGTCAATACAAACGCAACCCTATTCTGCTTTGGATGCACCAGCGTCCTGTGTATGGAGACAGAAACCAGGTACTGCCACTTGGAAGAATGGATGATATACATATTGAGGGTGACAATCTTGTAGGCACACCCGTCTTTGATGAGAAAGACGAGTTTGCAAAACAGATAAAGGCAAAATGGGATGCCGGAATAATCAAGATGGCATCAGCAGGATTGGAAGTCATAGAAAAGACCAACGACCCTGACAAACTTTTGCCGGGACAAAGATTTGAGACGGTAAGCAAATCAAAACTTGTGGAGGTGTCAATAGTTGACATAGGTGCCAATGATGATGCCTTGGCATTGAGCAAAGACGGCAATATGATTTGTCTGTCACAAGGGAATATTGAACAGATGGAGATTCTAAACCTTATTAATAACAATTCAAAAAACATTCAAATGAAACAGATTGCTTTGAAACTCGGTTTGCCTGAAAGTGCAACCGAACAGGAGATTTTGGCTAAGATTACATCATTGCAAAGTGAGGCAAACGAAGCCGTTAATCTAAGAAAAGAGAGAGACAACCAAATGCAGGCAGCCATTGAGGCTGAAGTGAACAATGCCGTAAGTTTACGCAAAATCACAGCAGACAAGAAACAGATGTTTGTTGAGATGGGCGGAAAAGTAGGATTAGCCCAATTGAAAGAGACTTTTGCTCTTATGGGAACAGCACAAGGTCCTTCATCAGTCATCAATCAACAGAACCAGAACAAAACAGGTGAGTACAAGACACTATCTGAAGTTCCGGCGGATCAGATTGCCGCATTGCGTGAAAATGATTTCAACACATACGCACGTCTGTACAAGGCTGAGTATGGCATTGAAGCAAGAGAGAAGTAATATAAGTTTAACATTTAAAAGATAGAAGACATGAAAAAGTTAGTTTTATGTATGTTGGCTTTAATAGCCAATTGTTTGGTAGGCGGCACTCTTGCCGCATGTGTGGGTGCAAGCCCTTTCATTGGAGCAGCCGTTCTTAACGGTGTGGCACTTGTTTCCCCACTGTTCGGGTTGAACAGTGAGTTGCGTGTCGGTGTGTATGCAGAAATTTGGACAGGTGAGACCATCAAGGCTTTCCGTAACAGTGTAAAGTCAATAGGTTGGTTGAACAAAATCCGTTCTTTTGACGCACAGGTTGCAAAGAATAACACAATTCATTTTACAGACCTTGGAGGAGACCCTACCGTATTAATAAACAATACCAGTTATCCGCTTGGAGTGGAGAGTCTTGACGATGCGGACAAAGCCATAGGGTTGGATAAGTATCAGACTAAAGCGACTAAGGTAACTGACGATGAGGCAAGAGGTCTTTCCTACGATAAGATAGGCAGTGTGATTGAACGCCATCGTGAGAGCGTTGATGAGAAGAAATACGCACGTGCCATACACGCACTTGCACCTCAAAGTCACACAGCCAAAACACCTGTTATTCTTACAACCGGTGATAATTACGGTTCTCGCAAGAGAATGACAGTGAATGACCTCATAGCACTGAAAGAGAAATTTGATGCAATGAAGGTTCCTGTAGAGGGACGTGTTCTTGTTCTTTGCCCTGAACATGTCAATGACCTGCTTGTAGAGGACAAGGCATTTGCTCGTCGCTACAACAACACTGAGACCGGTGCCATTGCAAACATGTACGGTTTTGAGATTTACGAGTACGTAGATGCTCCTGTTTATAATGTAACCACCAAGACCAAGAAGAACTTTGGTGCTGATGCCGCATCAACAGACCGTAACGCATCTGTTGCGTTCTACGCTCCACGTATGATGAAGGCGACCGGTGAAACCAAGGCTTATCTTGATGAGCCTGACACACAGAACCAGGAGTGGCGTTACAATGTACGTCACTACTTCATCTGTCTGCCTCTCAAGAACGAGGCTATGGGTGCAATTATATCAGGTGCAGTTGAAGAGACTACAGCACCAACCATTACAGGTGACAGCAATGTGGATATTGTAGCAGCCGGTACAGCAAGAAACCGCACATACGCAACAAGCAATGGTGCTGACGTTACAGCAACTACAGACGCTCCTTGGCTGACACTTGCCGTAAATGGTAAGAAAGTGACATTCTCTGCCGAGGCTTACGCATACGATGCAGAAGGAGAGAATCCACGTACTGCAACTGCTGTAATAGGTATTGTGGGTACCGATGTTACTAAAAGTGTAACCATAAGTCAAGCAATGGCTTCACAAGCATAATAGGCTATGGGTAAACCATCAAAACAAGCACCTCAGACATTCAAGGAAAAGGCAAAATCCCTTTTCCTTGAACATAAGGGTGTGAAACAGGTCTTCTTTGCATCTGACGGTATGCCGTTCTTCTCTGAAGAAGAGGCTGTCGCCCAAGCGAAGACACTGAAAGACAAAACAATAATAACTATAAAGAGATAAACTATGGCATTACCAGGAGTAAACATAAATTTCAGCAACGGGGCTATCAAAGAAATCACCCCATCGGCTGACTGCGTTGCAGGTCTTGTCGCCACCGCATCTGCGGTGACTGGTACAAGCGGAGGCACGTTCGCACTTGGCACAGGTTACGTTATATATAAGCGTTCAAGCCTTGCTTCACTTGGCATTACACCCACAAACAATCCATTCCTTCACAAGCAAGTCAATGATTTTTATGACAATGCCGGTGAGGGTGCGGAACTATGGATTATGGGTGTCGCCGCCACTGTAAAACCATCAGAGGTTGCAGACATGACCAATTTATATGCACGCAAACTGATACAGGTGTCAAATGGACGTATACGTGCCATCGGCATTGCCCATAAGCCGGCAGACAGTTATAACGCTACAATAGAAGACGGTCTTGACAGCGATGTGCTTGTTGCGGCTCAAAAGATGCAACAACTTGCAGAATGGGCTACTGTCAATCTGTACGCCCCAATTGTAGGATTCATAGCAGGACGTGGCTATTCAAAGGAGAACAAAACGGATCTTCCGGATTTGACTACATTCTCATACAATCGTGTGGGTATTCTTATAGGTGACACTGAATCAGAAAGTGAGGGTGCGGCAATAGGATTGCTTCTTGGCAAATTCGCCGCTTGTTCAGTTGAGAAGAACATCGCACGTGTCAAGGACGGTGCTCTAAATGTGTCTAAAATATACATTGATGATGAAGACCCGTCTGAAGCGGATGTGGAGACCTTGTTTAACAAGGGTTATATAACATTCAGAACACACACAGGCAAATCAGGATACTTCTTTATTGATGACACGCTTGCCACAGGTACAAATGATGACTACCGCCATCTGACACGCAGACGTACTGCTGACAAGGCGTACCGCATCATCCATAAGACTATGCTGGAGTATGTGCAGGACAATGTCCCTGTAACTGATGCCGGGTTTATTCAACCGGCATACGCCAAGAGCATAGAGAGTGAGGTTATAGCCGCCATAGCGGGTGAGATGACGGCAAACGGAGAACTTGGCTCTGACCCTGATGACAGTTCTGATAAGGGAGTGACCTGCTACGTGAATCCGCAGCAGAACATAATCTCCACTTCAAGAATAGACATCACCGCAAAGGTTAAGCCTTACGGCTATGCCAGCTATATTAATGTTGAACTCGGTTTTTTAGTAGAGGAGGAATAAACTATGATTATCAACGGACGTGAATATGAATTTGCAGATGTCAGCCTGATAATGGGTGGACGTGATGTAATAGGCTTCAAAGGTATCAAATACAGTGAGAAGCAGGATAAAGAAGTTTTGTACGGCAAAGGCAACAAACCTATAAGCATACAGAAGGGTAACTACAGTTATGAGGGTGAGATAACGCTCACACAGAGTGAACTTGAGACACTGCAACTGCTTGCCAAGGCAAGTACAGGCAGGTCTTCAATAATGGGTCTAAGCCTTAATGCTGTTGTATGCTACGGCAACCCTCTTATTGATGTTAAGGCTGTTATGACAACTGACCGTCTGTATGGCATACAGTTTACAGAAAGCCCTAAAGAGATGAAACAGGGTGATAAGAGCATGGAGGTTACTCTTCCGTTTATATGCCTTGATATTCAGTATGGTGTAGGTGATTAAACAACTTAAATTTTACTATTATGTTTAAAGCGACAGAAGAACAAATAGCCTCTTGGAAGGCTAAACATGGTGATGTATTCAAGATTACAGTTGAGGATAAATGCTGCGTTTTGCATAAGCCTGACCGCAAGGTGCTTGGCTTTGCCTCAATGGCATCAAAGGAGAATCCGCTTAAGTTCAATGAGGTTATTCTTCAGAACTGCTGGCTTGCCGGTGATGAGGAGATAAGAACAAACGATGAGTTGTTCCTTTCCGTATCAGGAAAGATTGGCGAACTAATTCAGATTAAGGAGGCGGAACTGGAAAAGTTATAACGGCTGCCGAGGTGGAGAAAGGTGACTTTGTGCGTATGGTTAACGCTCAGTTGCGATACTATATGCACGTCACTGACCCCGACAGCCTGACTGACCAGGAGTGGGCAATGATGCTAAAAGAGTTGGAATGGATTAGAAGTGAGGAGGCAAAGGCTAATGCCACAGTCCCCAACTATTAAGCGGAGATGGATATGACAAATAGTCTAAAGAAGTTAGTCCATGTGCCTTGTTTTTCTTTTCATTTCTTTTTTGCTCCTTATAAGCCTTAACTTTTACCGATAATTCTTCCTTGGTCATACGTCCAGTTGCCAATAGAAAGATATTGGCAATAAGTGCGAAAATAAAGAATGCTACAGGTAGCAGAATCAAAACAAGCACTATAATTAGAAAAACCTTCATACCGCAAAGTTAATAAATATTTTTGAAAAAACAACACAATGGCAAGTAATACGCTACAATTCACCATCAATCTTAACGGCAATGCCTACACAGGCATCGCCCAGATAGACAAGGCTCTTAATAAAGTCAATGTGAACGCCACAAAGACAGAGTCTCTGATGGAGCGTATCAATACTGCTGCATTTAAGATAAACAACATCTTCGGAGCTGTCCAAAATACAATAGGCAAAGTTTCTGGTGCAATTGAAAAGGTGGTTGAGGTTGGCAGCACCAACGAGTTACAGAAGATGAATATGACAACTCTGTTCAAAGGCAATGCCGAAGCAGCAGAGGAAATGTTCTCAAAAATATCCGAATACGGAAAGCAGACTGTATATGACAAGGCTGGTCTGATTGACGCACAGAAGACAATGATGTCATTTGGACTAAGTGGAGAGAAGTCTTTTGAGACACTCAAGCAGATTGGTGACATCGCTATGGGTGACAAACAGAAAATGCAGTCCTTAGCACTTGCTTTCTCACAAGCGACAAGTGCTGGCAAACTTCAAGGTCAGGATTTAATGCAACTGATTAATGCTGGCTTTAATCCATTACAGACAATCAGTGAGCGTACAGGTGAGAGCCTTGTTTCTCTGAAAGACAAGATGAGCAAGGGTCAAATCTCCGCTGAAATGCTCGCTCAGGCATTCAAGTGGGCTACGGATGAGAACGGATTGTTTTATGATGGTGCTATGAAGGCTGGCACAACAACAGCCGGAATGATTGGGCAATTGCAGGATTCGTTTGATGAACTATTGATAAATATCTTCAACAAAAGCAAGCCAATCATTGATACTTGTTTGGAAATAGCCACTGCTATACTAGGTAGGGCTGGCGAAATAATAAACAACTGGTCATCAATAGCAGACTCAATAGCCGATGTAGCCCCTATACTCATTGGGGTCACAGGTGCTATCGCTGCCGTTACAGTTGCTGTTCAAGCTCAGAATATAGCCTTGCAAGCCCTTATAGTGTGGGAGGGTATCTGCAAGACCGCCACAACATTATGGGCTGGTGCTCAATCAGTACTCAACGCAGTTATGCACGCAAATCCAATAGGACTAATAATAGCTGGCATAGCACTTCTTGTTGGTGCCATTGTATATGTATGTAAACATCTTACAGGATGGAGTACGTTGTGGGATGGTGTTATGGGCTTTATGAAATATAGTTTCTACACGTTTGTTGATGCTATCAAACTATATTTCAACACATACATTAACGGATTCCTCATCGGTCTTGATAAAATCAAACTTGGTTGGTACAAATTCAAAGAGGCTTGTGGAATTGGAGACAGTGCGGAGAACCAAAAGGCGATAGCGTCAATTAACGCTGACGTTGAGGCAAGACAGAAAGCAATAACAGACGGAGCCAAGGCTGTGATGGACAATGCCGTCAAGGCTAAGGAATCACTTGCTAAAGGATTCAGTGGTATGAGTTGGCAGTCCTCATCGGCAAAGGACAAAATTGGTGCAGGTAACATTACCAAGACAGGAGTGCAAGACCAACTTGTGGCAGCCGCAAACGGTAGTATGGCATCTGATGCATCACAGAGTGCTATGCCAAGTGCGTCACAAAGCACAAGTGCAGTGGCTACTGGCGGAACACGAAACACGAGCATAACCATTAAGATTGAGGATATGATAAAGCAGGTCATATTCAACGGTTCAACAGAAGATAATAAGGCATCAATAGAGAAAAACTTTGCCGAGTGCCTTTATAGAGTGCTTGGTATGGCTCAAAACAGTATTTGATATGCAAGGAGTGAACATACATATAGCAACCCCATTAAGGATACCGCCATATTTTCTCAATCATCCGGTACCCATCATAGACCCAAGTAAGAACGAACGTCCTGTTGTGGAATACTATCCTGTGCAATCACAATGTTCTTTGTCGTTCAAATTTGATGATGAAGCTAAACCATGGCAGTTTCCCATTGACACAGTCATAGCCATCAGTGGAAAGAACAATATTGCAAAAAGGAATGTACTCAAGGTAGCGGCGGCAGACATAAAACGTCGTGGAAGTGTCAAGGAATTGTGGAATCAGGACGATTATGAAATAACAATTTCAGGTGTTCTTATATATGGTAGCGGATACCGTTTCTTAGACAAACGAGTACGTGAGCTTAGGGCATATTGTGAAGGACGTAAGTCTATAATTGTGCAGTCTGACATATTCACAGCGTACGACATCCAGAGAATTTGCATAGAATCATACGATTTTCCGCATACTGCCGGTTTGCAAAATCAGATGTTCACAATAAAGGCAGTAAGTGATGATTTTGACAAAAACAAACTATTGATAGCAAAATAATATGCTTGCAATGGAACATAACATAACGGTTGGTGCGTGGCGGCTGACAATGATTGACAGCGTCAAGATTAACAAGAGTGTTGAGACTCTCTCAGACACTGCCGTTATTGTTCTGCCAGGCACATACATAAACGCTGGGATAAACATTGAGGACAAGATTTTTGTAGGGGATGAGGTTGAGATTAAGTTGGGTTATGACGGAGACCTTAAAACAGAGTTCAAAGGGTACTTAAAGAGCATTCAAACTGATGACGGCAGCATAACGCTTGAATGTGAGGATGCATTATATATGTGGCGTCAGCCTCTTGATGACATACAACTTGCAAATGTTAGCCTCAAGACAGTGTTGCAAAAAGTATGTACGGCAGTAAATGCGGCAACAGGAAACACATATACGGTAATGTGTGACTATGAGTTCAACTATGAGAAGTTTACATTTTATAAAGCAAATGCAATAGATGTTCTGAAACAGGTCCAGGAAGAGACAAAAGCGAACATATATTTTGACGGCAACGTGCTACACATACACGCACCATACAGCCAAATTGTCAATGCTCTTCCTGTTATATATGATTTTGCGGTAAATGTGGAGAAAAGTGAATTGAAGTATATAAAAGCGGTGGATAAAAACACTTGCGTTGAGGTCTCTTTCCATAAAAGTAATGGACAGACACAAAAATTCACAGTAGGAAGGAAAAATGGCACAAAAATACAAAAGACTGTTTCTGTTAACGACGAGGCAAGTGCAAAAAGGGCTGCGGAGAGTGAGTATAGTCTATGGTGCTATGACGGCTATGAGGGGAGTCTTACAGGTTGGTTGATTCCGTTTGTTGAGCCCGCCTACAAGGTGACAGTGAGAGACGGCGAGTATCCTCAAAAGACTGGAACGTATTATGTTATAGCAACAGAAGTAAGTTTCTCATCAAGCGGAGGAGTGAGAAAGGTGACACTTGGCAGAAAGATTCAATAAGAAATGTCTGTGAATGTGGGACTGTTAGTTGTATCGCCAAAATTAGCAATAAAGGTTGCTTCCTCCTTTTTAGAGGTGAAGCGGACACCAAAGCCATCATTTTTTGTTATATGCCATTCTCCACATTCAACAGGATGTTCTTTGAAAGAGATTGTAATATCTGAGTATTCTTCTGGTTTAGAAATATAAACCCAGAACTCGGCAAATTCAGTAGGGTCTGTTACAATATGCATATCGCCTGACAGATAGAATGTTTCAGAAACAGTACCATACTCTTTTGTTATACTGCAATCTTTAATTGGATTTTCACGAACCATTTGGGCAAAAGAAAGAATCGATAACGAAAGAAGCAAGATTGAGAGTAAAAGGTGTTTCATAGGTTTAATCCGTTTGGTTACAGGTTAGACCACAAATATAGGAAAAAGTTTAGAAATGGATGTTTATTCCAAAATAAAAAACTCTATAAAAGAGATGGGAGGGAATCTTCTTCCTGGTCTCAAGATAGCAAAGGTTGTCAGTTGCAGCGGATATACTTGCACGGTTCAGATAGACACCATTCAACTGAAAGATGTCAGGTTACGAGCCGTTATCAACAATAATGAGGATAAGGTGCTTCTGACACCAAAGACAGGCAGTTACGTGCTTGTATATGATATGAGCGACGGCAAAATGAGGGACTTGGTTGTAATGTCCTGTTCTGAGGTTGAGAAAATTGAGATAAAGACGGAGAACACCACTGTTGATATAGACAAAAACGGTGTGAGTATTAACGGAGGAAATCTGGGTGGACTGGTTAAGATTAGCGAACTGACTAATAAGTTGAATGCCATAGAGAATGACATCAATTCTCTTAAAAATGCAATGCAAGGATGGACACCATCTCCGAATGACGGAGGAGCTGCTCTAAAAGGTGCGGTTGCAACATGGTTCGCAAACAGTCTGACTGTTACACAGCAGAATGACATAGAGGATGATAAAGTAAAGCATTAGGATATGACAGGGTTGCAGTTTACACGGAGCGATGACGGCATAGGCTATGATTTCCTTCTTGACATAAAGACTGAGAGTGGAAAGATAACACAAGGCATTTGTCTTGGAGAGACAACACCACAGAACCAGGCTTTCATTCTGATTGCACATAAGGGTGACTTCAAGGAGAATCCGATGCTTGGTGTTGGAATAGAGGATATAGCTTCAGATCACAATTTTGAAGCATGGAGAAGAGCCATAATAAGCGCACTTGTTGAGGATGGTCAATGGGTAAACAGTGTTGATGTAAGTGAAAATGGTATAGAGATAGATGCAAAATACAGATAACATGAGAAAGATTAATGAGATTATTATTCATTGCAGTGCCACACCTGAAGGACGTGACGTAAGTGTGGATATGATACGCACTTGGCACAAGGAGCGTGGATTCAATGACATTGGGTACCACTATATAATAGATATTGCCGGCAATGTTCATAAGGGCAGGTCTGAAGATGTGATAGGAGCCCACTGTACAGGACACAACCAAAACAGTATAGGTATATGCTACATTGGAGGTATGAACAAGGATATGACGGAGGCAAAGGACACCAGGACCGCTGCACAGAAAGCCACGCTGGTTAAGCTTGTTAAAGAGCTGATGACACGCTATCCTGGTGCCACCGTTCACGGACATAATGAATATGCCACAAAGGCGTGTCCGTCATTCAACGTTAAAAAGTGGAAGGAGGATGTTGGATTATGTTAGAGACAATTATCAGAAGCGTTATAGAGGCCTTACTTGGCGGTGCTTTGATAGTCACTCTTGTAACGCTTAAATCAACCAAAAAGAAAGCGGAAGAGGCTGTAAAGAGTATGGAACTTGACAACAGCAAGAAACTGCTTGACAGTTTTAACGAATATATTGTGGAACCATTAAAAAAAGAGGTAAATGGATTACGTAAAGACATTAAGATGCTTAACAAGGCTATTGACAGGATTCAGAATTGCCCTCATGCTGCTAATTGTCCTGTTCGCAGTGAGTTGCAAAACAGTCAAGACAGAGAGGACGACAAATAATGATATCCACTCTGTAGAAGAAATTGAATTGTCATCTGTCAAGGAATGTGAGGAGTCCGCAGCATCTGACACAAGGACTGTTGACCACAGTGTTGAAGATGAGGAAATCACCGTTACCTCAACATTGACAACCTATAGTGAGCCTGACAGCACAGGGAAACAGTATGTGAAATCTGTTGAAAATCGTAAGACAGAGAAGAAAAGCAGGACAGGAAAAGATATAACAACAGAGGAGACGACAAAGCAAAACACCTCAAGCGTTGAGAAAGATGACAGCAAAAGCAAAGAGAGTGTTAGGGATAAGAGTAGCGAGGATGTTGACACGGAAGAGAAAACCAGTACACCAGCCTGGCTTGTTGCACTAATTGTTGGAATAGTTGCCATAGTGGGAATCGCCGTGGCATTGATAATAAAGCGTTATACAAGATGATAACGGTAACATCAAGACAGGGATTGTTTGATGTGGCACTGCAATATTGCGGTGCTATGGAGGCGGCATACGATGTCGCCACGCTTAACGGAATAAGTCTGACGGATGACCTGACCAACGGGCAACAACTTGATATCACCGCATCGGTGGACAATGATAATAGACAATACTATGAGGTAAATGACATTAAGCCTGCAACCTCAATAACAACGGCAGAGATTTATGAAATATTGGGCGAGGGTGAAGGAATAGAGTTCTGGAGAATAGAATACGATTTTGAAATACAATAGATATGGCAAGGACAATAGATGAAATTAAAAATGAAATGGCTGAAGCGTTTATGTCAGACGGTACGCTTCAGTCCAAGTACGGTTTTGAGCAAGGTGATAAATTTGCTGACAAATTCAGCAAAGTCAGCATTGAGAATATTCTGCTCTACATAGTTTCTTCCGCTATTTGGACACTTGAAAAACTGTTTGACACGCACAAGGCAGAGGTGGATGAATATATAGCAAAAATGAAACCGCATTCATTACGCTGGTACGTAAAAAAGGCAATGGCATTCCATTATGGTGAATCACTGATAGATGGTACTGACAAATATGCAAAGGCTGATGATGACGAGAGTGTTGTTATGCCGGTGACTTTTGCGGCCTGTACAGAGGGAAAAGAGAATGCCACGCTATATTTAAAGGTTGCCAAAACGGGTCCGGAACCATTGACGGAAGAAGAGAAAGAGGCATTTGTGGCTTATATGCATGAGATTAAAGATGCAGGGGTGCGTATTGATGTGTTATCTCAAGAAGGTGATTATCTGGAAGTGCATGCCAAAATTTACTATAATCCACTACTGATAGACAGCAGCGGACAAAGTAAGGCAGACGGTACAAAAGTGGCTGAAAATGCCATTAAAAATTATATTGAGAATCTTCCTTTCAATGGTGAGTTCAGAAAGAATGAGATGGTTGATGCCTTACAACGTGTGGATGGTATTGAGATGATTGAACTTGAAGCTGTATATTATGGGGAGGTTGCAGACCAAAAAGAAGAGGTTGTCGCTTTCTGCCAGCCTGTATCGGGGTATTTTAAAGGAGACAGGACCTTGCTGGATTTAGAATATTTGGTGTATGAAAATTGATTATACAAAACTTGCAGTACTGTTGTTGCCAACATTTCTAAGGCAGCCGCTGATGATAGCCTTGTTACGCACTTTGATGGATCCGATACAAGAGATACACGACAGGCATCATACGGCAAGAGATAAAAGGTTGTATGATTTGGAACATACAAGCCAGATATGCTATATAAAGGACGCTCTTAACAAGGAGTTTCAAATCACTGATTACAGTGCCGGCTTTGAGATAGAGGATATAAACGCCAAGGGTAATTGGCTGACTGCATACGATGAAATTGGGGATTTTAAGGATAGGCACACCATTGTGGAAGATGAATCATATTTGATTTTGTGGGATGAGGAAATTATTAAGAAACCTACAGTGTCATTTACTGTAATAATACCTATTTCAGTGGAATGGAATGATTATAACAAAGCAAGAATAAACTCAATTGTTAATAAGTACAGATTGGCATCAAGAACATTTAATACAAGTTACTGATATGAATACACAAAAATTTAAGGACAACGGATATAACAAATTTCCTCTGTCAACAGACACGCTTGAATTTATGCAGGAGCAAATAAAACTGCTTTACGGACTGAGCAGTTTGGTGGGACAAAACATCATAATACAAGATAGTACAGCAACTACAGATGGATTAGTGATATTCAATGGAGAAATAATGCCTCTAAAAGGCAGTAGACTACAAAGTATAAGTCGCAAAGAAGTGTCAGAGGACATTTCCTTTAATGACACAACAATAGAAGGAGCGAGAATTAAGCGTTATGCCGTATATGCAAGTGTTGCAGGTATACCAAGAGCCGCCTTTACCGAAATAAAAAGTATAAAAGACATAATGGATGATTTGGCAGAAGCCAAAAGGCATCATTCTCCTAAGGGAACTGTGATAGACTGGTATGGAGAGGCATCTTTTGATAACATTCCATACGGATGGGTTCCGTGTTGTGGTTTTTTTACAAACAACAATTATAGTATTTGTAATACAGAAAAACAGAAATGGACAAGCAGGTACTCTAATGCTACTGCACAAATTGGACATAATGGTTCTTTATATTATGTTCGTATAACCAAAATTGGCAATATGGATATTCCAAATTTGGCTGGAAGATTTATTGTAGGTGCTGGTATAGATACAAATGCACTATATAGTCCAAACGACACTGGTGGTGAAGCATTTCACCTATTAACGGCAGCTGAATCAGGGTTGCCAGCACATACACATAAGTATGATAAGTATGACCCTTCGGAAGGAAACTGGTTTGACAACGGAGGTGACTCTACAAAACATTGGGATACGCTTGAATCTTCAAAACCTATTATAAATGGAGTGGAATATCCATCTGGAAAAAATGCAGAAGTGGCACACGAGAACCGTCCTCCATTTTATGCATTATACAAACTTATAAAAGTCATTTAAACACCATTTAATTATGATAGACATTCAGACAATAAAATCATGGTTTCAGAGAGGAATGAAACCCACAGCCGCTCAGTTTGCCGCCGTGTTTGACAGTTATCGGCACAAAAGTGAAACACTACAGACAAGTGATATCAACAACTTAGATGAGGCTCTTGCAGAAAAAACTACTGCAAATGATGTGGAGGCAATAATAAAGGAAAAGAGTTTCCCGTTTTTTACCCTGTCAAAAATTGATGAGTTTTTATGGGAAATATGGTATGACCATAATAATATTGATTATGATTATGCCAAACAACATTTCACAAATGAACTGAATTCTCATATCATAGGAGGTTGTTCTTCTGTACGCAATGGCAATTTGTATGGTAGGAACTTGGATTGGTACTATGACAACCAGGTGGATTTTGTTGTTAAAACCAATAGTGCAAAAGGCAGATATGCAAGCATCGGTGTTGCTTCAGTAACAGGAATTACTGATGCAGATATGCTTAATGAATATGATGCTGAGAAATTCAAACTACTTCCATTTAAGATGGTGGATGGTATTAATGAGAAAGGTCTGATATGTAGCATTAATGTTGTGCCTTCAGATATGGGTACAACAAATCAGCTTAGAGGCAAAGAACGTATGCCTTTGAGCATGGTGGTAAAATACATTTTGGATTATCATTCATCAGCACGCACAGCACTTGAAGATATTAGAGATAATTTTGATGTGTTTGCTAATGCTGGTCAAGAAGTTCACTTTATGTGTGCTGACCCTACTGGAACATACGTACTTGAGTATGCTGACAATATAGGGATTGTTATTGATGTTAGCGACAAGCCTGTAATGACAAATTTTCATCTGCTTAATGTAGAGTACAACCAGGATGGAACGCTTGATTGGAGTTCAATAGAAGACCATGGTATGGGGCTTGAACGTTATGACCTAATATGTACCATGCTTACAAATGGAGTTAGTGTTAAAGATTTTATGCCTAATTATTTGAAATACTCAAACGCATACACTAACGAAAATCCTTTGTGTTGGAAAACAGAATTTACAGGACTTACAGAGCATTATGGTGATATTACAATTCATTCTACTGATGAAGAATTTATGCCTGTCGTTGAAATAGGTAGAGCTAACTATGCTAATGGTAGAAATGGCGGTGCGTGGCATACCACCCACACCTCGGTGTATGATATGGCATCTCTTAAACTTTATGTGCACTCACAAGAAGGAAATACTGAAAGAATTTTTAGTCTTAAGCATTCACAAAATATTCAATCGGATTGGAGTGAAACAGATAGTGCATCAGACTCGTTCATTAAGAGCAAACCGGCAATCGTCGTTTCTACTGATTCCGATTCAGAAACAGATGTTTTGGCGGCAAAAGTTGGTAAAAACCTGCAAGAAGAGATTGAAGACTTGCAGGCAATAGGAAAGTTCTTGTCAATATGGGATTGTACTACTGGATTGCCTCAAACAAATCCAAAAGTATCTCCATATTTATATAAAACTGGTGATTATTATTTGATAGGTCTTATAGGTGATACAAATTACAAACCAGATGGAATCTCATATACAGCTGGTGTAGCAAGTTCCGTTGTAGATACAACGGATGTTGCCATTGGTGATATGTATATATATGATGGTACCGTATGGAAACTTTTGCTAAACCATTCAAGACAATTTGTCGTTGACAATGCATTAAGCACAATGTCAACTAATCCTGTGCAGAACAAAGTAATCACTGAGGCTATTGCTACAAAGACTGACAAAAATGAATTTACTGCTGTGCAAACAACCGCCAATCAAGCGTTAGGTGCCGCTAATAACGCCAATGCGGCGGCAGTGGCAGCACAGGGAACGGCAAATACAGCATTGGGCAATGCCAATAATGCATACGCTCTTGCCGATACAGCAAACGGAAAAGCGACCGATGCACAAGGTACTGCCAATAATGCTTATACACTCGCTTCACAAGTACAAGGTATTGCAAATGAAGCTAAAGGTACAGCCAATAACGCCAATGCGGCGGCAGTGGCAGCACAAGGAACGGCAAATACCGCATTGGGCAATGCCAATAATGCATACGCTCTTGCCGATACTGCTAATGGCAAGGCTGTCCAAGCTGATGGTAAGGCAAACTCTGCATTGTCTTCTCTTAGTTCTAAATTTGATAGTTCAAAATTTGAGAATAAACTAACATATAGTGAAACGGGAAAGGTACCTTCTTCAATGAGTATATGCATGGGAATTTACAATGGAGTGTCAGATAATTCATATGAGTTTTATGAAGATGCCGTAACAAAAAATTCAATTAGAGCACCTAAATCAGGGGTGGTGTACAATGCTATTAATCCCGCTCCACGTAAATCACAAAATTTTCAAGGATATACCTATGATAAGTTTGCTCGAGCCTTTACGGACGGTGCAGTTATATTGAGTAGAATATATTATAGATTGGAAAGCACTCCTTCGGGATATTCTTCAGATTGGTACAAATACCAAGGTAGTATGACACCAAACATCAATGATGGATACTGTGTAATAGAAAGTGATGGTACCACTCATATGGTATATGTTACGGATGTAGATACTAATAATTCGTATATACGCTTTAATAAAAGCGTTGGAACTATTCCATCAAATGATTCTTGGGAAGTATGGTTTATTGAATTTGGTGCAGCCATAGGTGATTATTCTCATGTTGAAGGATACAACAACAAAGCATTGGGAGCAAATTCTCATGTAGGAGGCTGCAATAATGTATCTCAAAAATCAAACTCATTTGTTCATGGTGAGGGATTAGTTGATTTGATGCATAATGGTGCTTATTTTGGCAAATACAACAAGGACTACAGCAATTGGGGCGATAAACCATTCTTTGAACTTGCTTATGGCTGGAATGACAATAGACAGACAATGTTTATGGTTCAAGAAAACTCTGGTAATGTTTTTGGTAAGGGTTCATACAATGTTATGAATGGGGATTATGCCGAAATGTTTGAATGGTTTGATGGTAATTCTGACGGGACTGACAGGGTTGGATTGTTTGTTACATTAAATGGAAATAAAATTGTTGTCGCCAAAAGTGAAGATGAAATAATAGGAGTTGTATCCGCAACGCCTGCTATTGTTGGTGATTCTGGTGCAATGGATTGGAAAAACAAATACCTGACAGATGAATGGGGGAGAATGCTATATGATATAGATGAAAGTGGGAACAGAAAGCCTAAACTTAATCCCGAATACAATTCTGAAGAAGATTATATTCCAAGAATGTACCGCAAGGAATGGTCTCCGATTGGACTGTTAGGCAAATTAAGAATCCGTCATGATGGCACCCTTGCTGTAGGAGGTCATTGCAGATGCAATGATAATGGAATGGCTACAGCATCCGACACTGGATACATTGTTATGGAGGTTAATAGTGATAACATAGCAACTATACTTGTTAAATAATTTATCAAATTAAAATCATTTAAACACTATTAAATAGTATGCAAAAAAGCAAAGATTAGCACGATTGCTATCTTTGCTTTTTTTGTTAAAATTTTCACACATTTGGTTTGTAGAAAATTTCACATTTGGTTTTTGCGATTATAATAATTTTTAAGTATTTAATTGTTTGTTATTTTTTCTTTGTTATATTTTTGTTTT
>JAKSNZ010000016.1 GCA_024405855.1 Paludibacteraceae bacterium | reverse complement strand
CTTCAATTGTAAAGATTGATAAGGACAGCCGTGATATTGAGATTAAATTGAGCAATATGATTGAAGCCAAATTTGACCTCAAAGGCAATATCATGGAATTGGATATTGACGATTAATCTGTAGTCCGTTATTCCGTTATTAAATCCGCTTCAAGCAGGCTTTCTACAAATGAAAAAGCATCTGCTGAAGCGGTTTTTTCATCTACTTCATACTCTTTAAGAAGTAGGCTGGTTATGGTATCGGCGTCAAAATCTGTATTCTCTATGTTTTTCCAGATGTAGGCGCCGCTCTCATTGAGTGAAAGTATGCTTGAGTAATCAACGGCTGAATCTCCTTCTGCTACAACAATATACTCTGAACCAAGATTGTGAAGTCTGAATCCTTTTTTTAGTTTCATAGCTATAAGTGTTTTGATTTGGTAAAATTAATATTTTTTTTGAAGGTTTACAAATTAAAACAATAAAATTGTTATCTTTGTGTTTTGAAAGATGGAATCTAATTTTTTATTGATGATATGAACAGCAATAACTATTGTGTTATTATGGCTGGCGGTATTGGCAGCAGATTTTGGCCATACAGCCGTAATAGTAAGCCTAAACAGTTTCTTGATTTTTTTGGTACGGGAAGGTCTCTGCTACAAATGACATTTGACAGGTTTGTTAAGGTCATTCCTCCTGAAAATATATTGATTGTGTCAAACAAGGCATATCTTGACCTTATTCTTGAGCAACTGCCTATGATAAAGAAAGACCAGGTGCTGCTTGAACCCGTAAGGCGTAACACCGCTCCTTGTATTGCATACGCCGCCGCAAAGATTTATGCCCGTAACCACGATGCCAGCATGGTTGTGGCACCGTCAGACCATCTTATAACTAAGGAAAACGAATTTTTGGATGCTGTTACCACAGGTCTTGATTTTGTTACAAGAACTGATAACATGCTTACTTTTGGCATAAAACCTAACCGTCCTGAAACCGGTTATGGGTACATTCAGACCGGTACAGATGTGGAGCAAGGAATAAGGAAGGTCAAAACCTTTACAGAAAAGCCTAATCTTGAACTTGCAAAGGTGTTTGTTGAGAGTGGAGAGTTTTTTTGGAATTCAGGAGTTTTTCTTTGGAGCGTAAAGACCATTAGAAAGGAATTGAAATCTCAACTTCCTGAAATTCATGCTCTGTTTGAAGAGGGTAGCTCAATAATGTGGACAAGTTCAGAGCAAGCGTTCATTGATTCCTATTTTCCTTCATGCCAAAATATTTCCATTGATTACGGTGTAATGGAGAAGGCAAAGAAGGTATGTGTGCTTTGTGGCGATTTCGGCTGGTCTGACCTTGGCACTTGGGGCTCACTTTATGATATGTCAGAAAAGAACGCTAACGGTAACGTGAATCTTAACAGCAATGTTCTTGAGTATGACTGCAAAAACAATATTGTGGTTATGCCTAAAGGTAAACTTGCCGTACTACAAGGACTTGACGGATATATAGTGGTTGAGACAGAGAATTCTCTGCTTGTTTGTAGAAAACAAGATGAACAGGAGATAAGAAAATTTGTAAATGATGTCTCTTTGCTTGAGGAAAATTCAAAATTTGTTTAAGTCAGTATGGCAGAAGGGGAAAAAATGATATTGCGTACGGAGCATCTGGTTAAGCAGTATGGCAAGCGTACTGTTGTAAATGATGTCTCAATTGATGTAACCCAAGGTGAAATAGTGGGGCTTCTTGGTCCTAACGGAGCGGGAAAAACCACCACTTTTTACATGACAACGGGGCTTATCAAGCCAAATGGCGGTAAAATTTTCCTCAATGACCTTGACATTTCAAAGTATCCGGTATATCAGAGGGCAAGGGCCGGTATAGGTTATCTTGCACAGGAGGCTTCAGTGTTCCGTCATCTTAGTGTTGAGGACAACATTAAGGGTGTGCTTGAAATGACTGATTTTCCTAAGGATTATCAAAAAGAGAAGTTGGAGTCACTGATTGAGGAGTTTCATCTTCAAAAGGTGCGTAAAAGTTTGGGTGACCAACTTTCAGGTGGTGAACGCCGCCGTTGTGAGATTGCCCGTTGCCTTGCCATTGAACCTAAGTTCATTATGCTTGACGAGCCGTTTGCAGGTGTTGACCCTATTGCAGTAGAGGATATTCAGACTATAGTGTTCAAACTGAAATTCAAGAACATAGGTATTCTTATTACTGACCACAACGTACATGAAACCCTAAGCATTACAGACCGTGCCTATATGCTTTTTGAGGGTAGAATCATGTTTCAGGGAACTGCTGAGGAACTTGCTGTAAATCCTGTGGTTAAGGAGAAATATTTGGGTTCCAATTTTGTGCTTCAGCGTAAGAACTCACTGATTAATAAAAGTCTTTAACTTGGCTATCTCTTCTGCCCAAATCTCTTCATTTGGTGTTTCAAGAATCAGTGGAATGTCATCTGTTCTTGTGTCTTTTATTATGGATTCAAATGTTTTGATGCCAATTTCCCCGATGCCCAAACTTTCATGACGGTCAACCTTGCTGCCAAGTGGTTTCTTTGCATCGTTGAGGTGCATTCCTTTCAGGTATTTTAAGCCGATTATGGTATCGGCGGCATTCATAACCGCTTCATAACCTTCTGTATCAGAAGAAAATAATCCTCCGTTAGCGTCTGGCCTTACATCGTACCCTGCGGCAAAAGCGTGGCAGGTGTCAATGCAGAATCCAACTCTCCCCTTATCTTCAACGCCGTCAATTATCTCTGCTATATGTTCAAAACGGTAGCCTATGTTTGAACCTTGACCTGCTGTGTTCTCAATTACGGCAATAACACCTTGAGTTTTGTCAAGTGCAATGTTTATTGACTCTGAAATGCGTTTTATGCACTCACTTTCTGAAATCTCTTTCAAATGGCTGCCCGGATGAAAGTTAAGGCGGTCAAGTCCTAATGCCTGACATCTTGCCATCTCCTTAATGAATGACTCTCTTGATTTTTCAAGGTTCTCATCATTTGGGTGCCCAAGATTGATTAGGTAACTGTCATGAGCAAGTATGGAGCATGGTTTGTAGCCAAACTCATTACATCTCTGTTTGAAGAGTGATATGCTTTTTTCACTGAGGTCAGGGGCAAACCACTGCTTCTGATTCTTTGTAAAAAGGGCAAAGGCGGTTGCTCCAATCTGTTTTGCATTAAGGGGTGCGTTCTCAACGCCACCGCCGGCACTTACATGGGCTCCAATGTATTTCATAGGGTCAAGGGTCAAGGGAATTTGCTCCCATAACGCTTTTGCAAATTTAATAATTTTTGTAGCATATTATAGGCAGATTGCAATTTTTTTGTAATAATTGAATAATATATGTTAAAAAAATTAACATTTTCATAATTAAATATGAAAAATTGTATAAAATCATAAAAAGATTGTAACTTTGCACATCACAAAAATTTAACATTATGAAGAAAAATTTACTTTTGGTTATGGCAATGTTGCTTATGTCAACTGTTGCCGCAATTGCACAACCACGTGCTATTGGTGGTAGAATAGGTTCAGGTTTTGAATTTTCATACCAACACACAGTGGGTTCTAATTTTGTAAGTTTGGATGCAGGTCTTATCTACGGTGTTGCAAGTTTATGTAATGCAACTGCAAATGGAGTTCACATGCCTGATTTTCACGGTACATCCGGTATGGTGGGAGTGGAAACCGTAGCAACATACAACTGGCTTTTTCCTATTAAAGCATGGAAACACAAGGGGGCATGGAATTGGTATGCAGGTGTTGGTGCTGGTATAGGATACATGAGACTTCACAATAGTAATTATTATGGAGCAGATTCTGGTTTTGCAGGTTTTGCAGGTCGTGTGGGCTTTGAGTATAATTTCTGGTTCCCACTGCAGCTCTCTTTTGACTATAGACCAATAATAGGTCCGTGCTTTGATAAATATTCGGTAATGTATAACCTTACCGGACTTTATGCAGGTGCCATTTGCTTAGGTGTCCGCTACAAATTCTGATAACTTATATAACTTTTATATTTGCTCCCCGATGCTAAAATTTTAAGCATCGGGGTGTTTTTTTATATAAAAACTCTCACGCACGCGCAATATATTAGGTGTATTGCCGTTATTTATAAAGGTTTTTTGTATCTTTGCAATTTTGTTAACTTTGTTAAAACAAGTTTTAACCATGTTACTTCGTCGCTCAGCATAGTCCAAGTAAACTTGTCTCTGCTTTCGCTCCTAGTAACAGTCAATTGATATGATAGAATACATTTCAGGAAATATTGCAGAGCTTACACCAACGCTTGCAGTAATAGAGGCAAACGGTGTTGGCTACGGCATTAATATAACATTAGGCACCTATTCAGCCATTAACGGCAAGCAGAGTGCCAAGTTGTTTATTTATGAGGCAATAAGAGAAGATGCGTATGTGCTTTATGGTTTTGCTACAAAAGAGGAGCGTCAGATGTTCCTGTTGCTTATTTCCGTATCGGGAGTTGGTGCAGGCACAGCCCGTATGATATTATCTTCAGTCAGCACTGCCGAACTGCGTGATGCGGTTCTTTCCGGTAATGAGTTGATACTAAAAGGGGTAAAAGGTATTGGACTAAAAACTGCACAACGCATAATTGTAGATTTGCGTGATAAGGTTGCCAGTGTTGACACTTCCGCTGTTGCAACAGGCGTTTCACAAGCGGCACAGGTGTCAGGAGTTTCAGAAGAGGCTTCACAGGCTCTTGTAATGCTTGGATTCCCAAATACCAATGTGCGTAAGGTGGTTCAAAAAATTGTATCGGAAACGCCTTCATTGAGCGTGGAACAAATTATCAAACAGGCTTTGAAAATGATGTAAGGAATTGAATAAGAGGGGTTACATATTATCATTCAGGCTTGTTTTCATAGCGGTACTTTGCATTGCCACTATGGCTGTGTCCGCTCAAGAGGTTGTACCACAAAGTGATACAAGTTCAGCGGTTTATCACCCGGCATCAATATATCCTGATGACCCTGGAGACCTTACTGAAAAGGCTTCAACAGATGCAAAGACCCCTGAAAACATAACCACAGAGGTGCGTTATGATGAAACCACAGGCAACTATTACTATGACACCAAAGTTGGAGAAGAATCACTTGATGTTCCTTTCTATCTGCAAAGTAATGAATATGCAAATTACATGGCTCAGCAGTCTTTGAAAGAGTATTATAAGACAAAAAATGCTGAGGCTAAGAAAAAGAAGCATGAGATTTCATTTACAGACATGAAGTTTGACATTGGACCTGCGGACAGAGTGTTTGGTCCTGGAGGTGTGCAACTTAAGCTTCAAGGTTCTGCAGAACTTGATTTTGGATTGAATTTCAAGAAATTAAAAGACCCGTCTTTAACAGAACGCTCTCAAAATCCCGCCCCGACATTTGATTTTGATGAAAAGATTCAGTTGAGTGTTGACGGTTCTGTGGGTGATAAGTTGAAATTCGGACTTAACTACAACACAGAGGCTACATTTGATTTTGACCAATCACTTGTAAAAATAGGATATGAAGGTAAAGAAGATGATATCATAAAGAAAATTGAGGCTGGTGATGTAAGCATGCCTTTGTCAGGTAGTCTGATTACAGGAAACACATCTTTGTTTGGTATCAAGGCTGATTTACAGTTTGGTAAATTAAGCGTCAGTGCCGTCGTCTCACAACAAGAGAGCGATGGCAAGACAATTAACACCAGTGGTGCCCAAACTTCAGAATTTGAGGTGCGTGCAGATGCGTACGATGAGAACCGCCACTACTTCCTTACCCAATTTTTCCGTGACCATTATGATGAGTGGGTATCTGATTTGCCAAACATCTCAAGCGGTGTTACAATTGGTGAAATAGAGGTTTGGGTAACCAATAAGAATTCAGTAAACTACAATGATGTAACAAATGTGGTTGCTTTTTCTGACATTGGTGAACCGGATAAGATTTTCAATCCTACATGGCATAAGACCAGCGATGCTCCGGACAACGATGCCAATAATCTTTACAATGATGTGGTTAGAGCAAACAATGGTCTTCCTGACATATATTCAGTTGATGCATGGTGTAGTACATTTGGTATGGTTAGCGGTACTGATTACTCAAAGATTGAGGGTGCCAGAAAACTTGAGGCAAGTGAATATACACTTAACAAGACATTGGGATACATTTCTTTGAAAACGGCACTCAATAATGATGAAGTGCTTGGTGTTGCATTCCAATACACATATAAAGGCAAGGTTTATACCATAGGTGACCTTTCAAAAGGAGTTTCAGGTTCAACAAAAGATGGACAGTCAGTACCACTTACCCTTAAAATGTTAAAGACTACGGAAATCTCTCCTGATTTGCCTACATGGAACCTTATGATGAAGAATATCTATTCTCTTGGGGCTTATCAAGTGCAGCAGGATAAGTTCACCCTTAACATAATGTATAGGAATGACTCAACAGGAATAGACCTTAGGTATATATCGGAAGGTGATATTGCAAATGTTCCTCTAATCAGGGTAATGAATTTGGATAATTTGGACTCTCACAATCAAAAGACCAAGAACGGTGACGGTATTTTTGACTTTGTGGAGGGATATACAATTCTTGCCGCTAATGGTAAAATCATATTCCCTGTATTGGAGCCGTTTGGCAGCCATCTTGCCAAGAAACTGAAGAATGACCCTGCACTTGTCAAGAAGTATTGTTTCCAGGAACTATATGACTCTACATTGGTTACCGCACAGGAATTGGCTGAGAAAAACAAATTCTACCTTAAGGGAACATATAGGGCATCGTCAGGCTCAGAAATAAGGCTTAATGCCATGAACATTCCAAAAGGTTCTGTCAAAGTTACGGCAGGAGGTAGGGAATTGACTGAGAATGTTGACTATACCGTTGATTACATGATGGGTGTGGTTAATATATTAAATCAGGATATTATTGACTTAGGAACCCCTGTAAGTGTGAATTTGGAGAGCAAGTCATTGTTTAACACTACAAGAAAATCTCTGCTGGGAACTCACCTTGATTATGCTTTCAATGACCACTTTAACATTGGCGGTACTTTGATGTATCTGAGTGAAAAGCCTTTGACTGAAAAGTCATCATACGGAAATGACCCTGTATCAAATGTAATGTGGGGGTTGAATGCCTCTTATAGAAATCAGTTCCAGGAAATTACTGATTTTTTCAATAAAATACCTATTCTTAACCTTAAACAGACATCAACTCTTGCCGTTAATGCTGAATTTGCACAAATGATTCCAGGTACGGCTGCAGGTGCACACGGCAGGGTATATGTTGATGACTTTGAATCTACAAAAATAGGTTACGATGTCAGGTATGCCACTAATTGGAGACTTGCATCAACTCCAAGCATGTTCAAGGAGTCAACATACAGCAATAATGTTGATTACGGTAAAAACAGAGCGTTGTTGGCATGGTACTATATTGACAATATGTTTAACAGGACAACAGCCCAGACGCCTGCACATATAACAAGAGATAAAGAGCAGTTGTCAAACCATTTTGTACGTGAAATAGCGGAGCAGGAGATTTTCCCTAACAGGGAGTTGGTATACGGACAGTCATCATATATTCAAACTCTTGACCTCTCATTTTACCCAACAGAAAGAGGCCCTTACAATATTGTGGCATCGGAGTTTGACAGTAACGGAAGACTGACAAACCCAACCAAGAGATGGGGTGGTATCATGAGAAAACTTGAAACCACTGACTTTGAAGCCAATAACATTGAATATTTAGAGTTTTGGCTTATGGACCCGTTTGTATATAATGACGGAACAATGCAAGGCGGTGATTTGTACTTTGACTTTGGAAATATATCAGAGGATATTCTTAAAGACGGTAGAAAATCATACGAGAATGGTCTTGGCTCAGATAATAATATCATTGAGACTGAATGGGGAAAGGTTTCAACCAAACAATCAGTCAATTACTCATTTGATTCATCAGAGAGCGTAAGAGCGGTACAGGATGTAGGTCTTAACGGCTTGTCAAGTAAAGAGGAGAAGGAGTATGGAAAGTATAAGCAGTTCTTGACTGAGTATATGAAAAATTTGAACCCCGATACCTTGAAAAAGCAGCAGGCAGACCCGTTGTCTCCTATTAATGACCCTGCAGGTGATAATTTCCATCACTACAGAGGAGATGATTTTGATAGAGCGGAAATGTCTATCCTTAACCGATACAAACATTACAATGGCACAGAAGGGAACTCTCCTGTACAGACAGGAGCGGCATATACAACTGCGTCAACCAATTATCCTGATGTTGAGGATGTGAACCAGGATAACACAATGACTGATACAGAGAAATATTTTGAGTATAAGGTATCCTTGAGACCTGGAGAAATGAAAGTGGGGCAGAATTTCATTTCTGATATTGTTACTACATCAGTCAGTCTGAAAAACGGTAAGACAGAGACTGTGAAATGGTATCAGTTCAAGATTCCACTTAGAGACAAATCAAAGTTGACAGCATACGGAGGTTTCAATAATTTCCGTTCAATAAGGTTCATGCGTATTTTCCTGACTGACTTTGCAGAGGAGACACACTTGCGTTTTGCTACAATGGAACTTGTAAAGGGAGAGTGGCGTTCTTATTCCCAAGCATTGGATGCTGAATATTATAATGCCAATGGTAATGTTGAGTCTTCATCAGTAAGCATTGAAGAGAATGCGTCAAAGCAGCCTGTCAATTATGTTATGCCGCCAGGTGTAACAAGAGAGGTTGACCCAAGCCAGCAGCAGGTTCGTCAGGAGAATGAACAGTCAATGACAATAAATGTTCAAAATCTGTATCCTAAGGATTCCAGAGCGGTATATAAAAAACTTGGCGGATATGACATGCGCCAATATGGTAGAATGCAAATGTTTGTGCATGCTGAGGCTAAGGAAGATGACAATAATCTGCAGGATAAGGATTTGTCTTTGTTTATCAGATTGGGTTCAGATTATAAGAACAACTATTATGAGTATGATGTTCCGCTTGATTTGACTGCTCCGGGAGTCTATTCAAACAATACAACTTCTGACAGAAAAGCGGTTTGGCCAGACAACAATAAAATAGATTTTCCACTCTCAATATTGACTGACCTTAAGAAAAAGCGTAACGCAGACAAGCAATCAACAGGCACATCTGTGTCCAATTTGACTGAATATGCAGGAGTTGACCCTGAAAAACCTAATAACAGAATATCAATTAAGGGAAATCCAAGTCTTGGGGAGGTTGATGTGCTTATGATAGGTATCAGAAACAATTCCCGTATCATACAATCCGCAGAAATTTGGGTAGATGAACTTACTTTGACTGATATTGACCAGCATGGAGGTGTTGCCGCTCTTGCAAACGTTGATTTGGCTATTTCAGACTTTATTTCATTCAGTGCGGCAGGTAGGGTTGAAACTATAGGATTCGGTCAAATAGAAGAGCAAATAGCAGACAGAAGACAGGAGGATTATTATCAGTACAATATAAATGCAGGTATTGACCTTGGTAAACTTTTCCCTGAGAAGGCAAATGTTGTTTTTCCTGTCAGAGTATCGCATTCAAATGAGATTGAGAATCCAAAGTATAATCCTTTAGACAAGGATATTCTGTTAAAGGATGCGTTGGCAATAGCGTCAGGCAGGTCAATGCGTGATTCTATATTGATGCTTGCCCAAACAGTCAGAACAAACACCAGTCTGAGCATACCAAACATTCATGTGGGTTATACAGGAAAGAACGGACCAAGACCTTGGGACCCTGCTTGCTTTACAATAGGAGGCTCATTCTCTCAAACTGAGTCAAGAGACCCTAATACGGTCAGAAACATTGACCAATATTGTAACGCGTATGGTACATACGAGTTTTCATGGACACCAAAGCCATGGGAACCGTTTGGCAAGATAGATAAACTTAAGAAATCAAAGAATTGGAGATGGATATCAGATATTGGCATCAACTATGCTCCTAAAAGATTTGCTTACAAGACAGACTTTACAAGAAACTATTTTGAACAGCAGGTAAGAGACTTTAACGGAGGAGACTACAAGTCTCTTGACCCCACATTCCAAAAGGACTTTATGTGGTCAAACAGTTTTGATATCGCTTGGGATATAACTAAGAATATAAGACTTACACTCACTACCAATAACGATTCCCGTATTACGGAAAATGAGGGAGGAGTAAACAAGTGGTTGTATCCTGACCAATATCAGGCATGGAAGGATTCCGTACGCAACAGTTTTGCACATTTAGGAACACCTATGAACTATAATCAAAGATTTACGGCAACATGGGCTGTCCCTTTCAGCAGAATCAATTTCCTTAACTGGTTGTCAGGTAACTTCAAATATGACGGTTCCTATATTTGGGAGTATGGAAATGAGACAATAGCCAATACCGCTGACAGTAAGGGTACCTGGGGTGTTGACGGCAGAATAAATTTTGAAACTTTATATAACCACTCAAATTATGCCAAAGAGGTTAATAGAAAGTTCAGTAAGAATGCACAGCAAAAGAAACAGCAGAAGCCAAGAACATACAAACAGAAGATTTCATTTAAGAAAGGAGAAAAAGTGCTTGTCCGTCACAGATTGAATACTCCTAAACTTATAGTTACAGGTTCCATTAACGGTGCTGAAGCGGAAGAAATCAAGTATAAGGTAATTGATAATAATACCATACAGATTAAGGCAAATACAGACGGAGAAATGGCAATTGAAGTAACCACAGACTTGAGTGAGAATCAGGTATTGGATGTGTTTGCCCGTATTGGTATGATGTTGCGTAATGTGTCATTCAATTATAGCCAGTCCGATGCCACAATTCTTCCTGGTTTCAAGCCAAGTGTAACATTCTTAGGACTCAATAGTTATAATGCCACCACTGCTCCCGGATGGGATTTTGTATTTGGTGTGCAAAGCAATGATATTCTTGAAAGGGCAATAAAGAATGATTGGTTGGTTACAAACGGTTCAGTATATAATGCCGCTACAAAGAATCATAGTGAAACCTTTAAGGCAACAGCCCTCATTGAACCGTTTACAGGATTTAAGATTAATGTTGCCGTTGACCGTCAGTTTGTTACAAGTTCTGAAACACAGTTCCAACTTCAAGTTCAGGATGGTCAGTATGTAACTTCAATGGGTGGTAACCTGACACAGAGTTTTGTGGCAATTGGTACAGCCTTTGCTGGTATGTCAAAGACAGGGGCTCTTGAATCATCGTTGTTTGACAGGTTCTTAAGTTATAGAAATCAGATACAGGGAAGACTGAACAGCAAGTACGGATTGAGTGGAGCGGACGGTTTCGGGCAGAATACTGACGATGTGCTGATTCCTGCATTTATTGCCGCATACGGAGGCAGAGATGTTAATAATGTCAGTTTGTCAACAATACCAAAGTTTTGGACATTCTTACCTAACTGGCAGGTTACTTTTGACGGACTTAACCGTATACCTTGGGTAAAAGAGCATTTCCGCAGCATAAACCTTACTCATGCGTATAACTGTAAGTATCAGATAGGTTCATTTACATCTGACCAATCGTATACTCCTATTGCAGGAGATGATTTTGGAAAGGTTAAGAATGTGCAGACAGGAGGATATACCTATACAAGCAGATTTACTGTCAATGCTGTCACCATATCAGAGCAGTTCAGTCCGTTGATAGGGGTTGACATTAATATGAAAAATTCACTGTCCGCCAAATTTGAGTGGAGAAAAGGCAGGTCGTTAGGTTTGAATCTGTCAAGTAATCAGATAGTTGAATCTTGGAATAATGAATATGTGGTTGGAGTGGGATATAAATTTGCTGACTTGTCATTTACAATGAAGCAGAAGCAGAAACAGAAAAAGGTGAAGAATGACCTGAATCTTAGGGCAGACTTCTCATTGAAAGATGTTGAGACCATAGTCAGAAAAATAGAACTTGCCCAATCTCAGGCAACTGCCGGCGATATGGTGATTGCATTCAAATTCTCAGCTGATTACGTATTCAGTGAAAGATTGAGTTTCAGATTGTATTATGACATGCAATTGAGAAATCCGTTGGTTTCAACTTCATATCCTACCGCAACTCACGATGTAGGCATTGCTGCAAAGGTTATATTAACAAGATAATATGCTGAAGACTCTTGATTTTTACATAATAAAAAAGGTGCTTGGGGCATACATACTTTCAATGCTTATGATTATAAGCATTGCCATTGTTATTGATATAACTGAAAAGATGGACGATTTTTATAATGAAAACCTCTCGTTCGGATATGTTGTAACTGAATACTATATCCACTTTGTGCCATATTATGTCAATTTGTTCAGCCCGCTATTCACCTTTATATCTGTAATTTTCATTACTTCAAAACTTGCTTACAATACAGAAATAATTGCAATGCTTGCAGGTGGAATTTCCTTTATAAGAATAATAGTTCCGTATATGGTTTCCGCTGCAATAATTGCTTTATTTACATTCTTTATTGGCGGATGGGTGATTCCTCCAGGCAATGAGCATAGACTGAATTTTGAGTCAAAACATATTGACCACATACCAGTTACCTCTACATTGCAGAATGTTCAGATGATGACTGCTCCTGGTGAAATAATATACATGGAACGATATGATATGACAGACAGTATAGGCTATAGATTCTCTCTTGACAGGTTTGAATCAAAGATGCTGAAAATGCGTGGAATTGCAAGAACAATCAAGTACAATTCTGATAGTACATGGACTTTGAGAAACTATTTGAGGCGTGATTTTATTGGTATGAGGGAGTCTGCTGAAAGAGGTGAGGAGTTGACACTACATATAGATATGACCCCTTCTGATTTCTTTATTGCAAAAAATCATCAAGAGAGAATGACAAATCCTGAATTAAGACATTATATCAAACATCAGGAAGAGAGGGGTAGAGCAGGGCTCAATATATATAAATTGGAATATCAGAAACGTTTTGCAGGTCCTTTCGGTTCTTTTATCCTTGCCTTTATAGGTGTGTGCGTTGCTTCCAGAAAGGTTAGAGGTGGTACGGGTCTGCACATGTTCATAGGCCTTGCCATGAGTGTGGTGTATATTCTTTGCACACTACTGTCATCTATTATGACAGCACAGGCAGGTATTAATCCAATTCTTGCAATTTGGTTACCTGCCCTTATATTTGCCTGCATAGGAGGCGTGCTGTATTTTAAGGCTCAAAAATAGATTATTTGCCTCTTAATGAAAGCGGAGTGTCAAAATCCTTGAACTCTTCATCAGTTGATTTTGTACTTACATCATTAACATCCAAACCGTTTGCCCAATTGTCAAAAGGAATCACTTCAGGCTCTTTTACTGCTGTTGCCGGTTCTGTTTTCGGCTCTTCAGGAGTAATCTCTTTTGGAGTGGATTCTTTATAGTATTCTTTATAAAGGGCTTCATAATCATCCATATCTGTAAAGTCAAATCCTGTTGCAATAAGTGTAATTTTTATAGATGATTCCAAATTATTGTCGTAGGTGCCACCCCAAATAAACTCCTCATCCAAATCCTTGTTTATGGTCTCTACAAATTCAGAAATCTCTCCCATTTCCTTCATTGTAATTTTGTGGTCCTCTGATGTGTAGACATACATAAGAATTCTGGTTGCACTTCTTATATCCTTACTTTTAAGTAGAGGAGTGGAAAGTGCTTCATCAATTGCCTGCTTAACCCTGTCTTCTCCGTCTCCCATACCGGTATTCATTATAGCAACTCCACTGTCCTTCATTATGGTGTAAACATCAGCAAAGTCAATGTTAATTATACTTCCCTTCATTGTAATCATCTCCGCTATGCTTTTTGCTGATTCTGAAAGTACTTCATTGGCTTTGTAAAATGCTGCATCAAGAGTCATGTCAGTATACAGAGAAATCATTTTCTCATTGTTTATTACAAGCAAAGAGTCAACATATTTCTTCATTTCAACAACTCCTGCTATTGCTTTTTTTATTCTGTTCCCCATTTCCAACTTGAAAGGAATGGTTACTATTCCTATGGTAAGAATGCCCATTTCCTTTGCAATTCTTGCAATTACAGGAGCGGCGCCAGTGCCTGTGCCACCACCCATACCAGCTGTTATGAACACCATTTTTGTGCCGTCATTCAGCAGGTCTCTTATCTCCTCTTCGCTCTCCTTTGCCGCAGCCTCACCCTTTTCAGGTTTTGCACCGCAACCAAGTCCCTCTGTCAGAACTTTGCCTATTTGGATTCTGGTTGGTATCGGAGAACTGTTCAGGTCTTGAATATCGGCATTGCAAATGGCAAATGATACATTGTGTATTCCTTCATTATACATGTAGTTTACGGCATTGCCGCCGCCACCGCCTACACCAATGACTTTAATCACTTTGTTTATTTCTGTTGGAATTTGAATAGGTAACATAATTTTTATTGTTTTTTAGTTGGAAATTTTTCTGATTCATTGTCGCTTGTGTCAAACAGTTCAACTGTTTTGGCTGTACTTCTTTTAATAATGGAGTTCATTCTGTCAAACATTCCCTGTTTTTTTTCATCACATGGTCTTGTTGCAAATGCCAATAATGCAACAAGCGATGCGTACTCAAACTTTTGAAGACGGTCTGTAAATTCTCCCAAGATATCGTCATCTTTCAGTTTTGTACATCTTGCCGTCAGTCCGGTACGTTTTAACAGATATTTTTCAATTTGTTGCAGGTTTGCTCCGCCTCCACTTACAATAATTGTTCTACTTCTGTTAGAGTGCCATTGGTTTTTACCCATGTAACTCAGTGTATATGAGAATATTTCATTTATTCTATCAGATATTTTTGAAGTAAGCTCACTTATGCGGATTTGTTTTCCACCACCTAAGTCAATAAGTTTGTCAGCCTCTTCTAATGGAATGGCTCTGGCAAAAGTCATTTTAAGCCTGTCTGCAAGTGCTTGCCCATAATTGAAAATTGCCATTAGGTCAGTGGAAATATGATTGCTTCCGCCAGGAATCAATCCCTCCTGTTTAACAGTTCCTCCATCAATATATGTATAGGAGGTTGCTGTGTGTCCAAAATCAATAAGCATACAACCTATCTCCTTTTCCTCTGGGGTGGCAAACTTGTCTGCCAAAAGTTGCATTGAACTGACTGAAGGGAACAGCAGTTCTGTCTTTTTAAGTTTTGATGCAAGTTTTTCTGCCGATGTTACATCTTTCAGCATACCTTTCCATAGCACGTAACAATAGTTTATTGCCTTTACAGGAGCATTGGTTGATAACCTTTTCAGTATTCTGCTTATTTGAAAGGCAACATCGTCAATGCAGGAAGGATTCAACATTCCCTTAGCAACACATTTGTTCTCAGTAGGCTCCTCTTCCAGTTTGATAACTTCAATTTTATCTCCTGTCTTTTTTGCAAGTGCACCGACAATTTTGCTGCTTCCTAAATCAATTGCTGCAATGTAGTAAGATTGTTCCATATATTGTGCTTAGTGTTTGTTGCTCTTTTTGCAATAAATCAGATTATTGTATCTTAAATCCAATTGAGAATATACATTGCTCCAGGCAAAATGCTGATATTGGTCATACCATAGTTTTGCATCGTCAAGTTTATCTTTGTAGGTATCAAGGCTATTGAGTATTATTTTTTCAACTCCTATTTTTGTTATCAACTCAATATCACCGTTTTTTGTAAAATTAATTTGTCCTATATGGTTGCCCCAAAACTTGTCATTATGCAGATACATAACAAAGTCATAAACTTTATCACAAGCCTGATTCTCAGTTATATATCCAGTTACAAGAGGTAGCATTGCAGCAAATGTCGAGTTTGCCTTTAGAGTGTGACGGTCACTGTCAACATAGTAACTTTTACCAGTTGAAACAACTCTGTACATTGGAATTTTTTGACTGACATCTATTACTATTGTCTTACCGTCAGCCATATAACATTCAGCGTTACGTACAACATTTATTCTGCTTACATGTTTTTCAATGACATCTAAGGTTCTGCTGTCTATTTTCTTTCCAATAGGGTAAAGTCCTTTTCTCTTTATAAAGTACAGAATATCATCTTCACAAATGAAGTTATATTTGTCATAATCCAAAACATTAATCTTAATTTCAGTACATATCATATCCTTATGCCACTTTTTTGCCATTACACCGGCAAATACGGCATATCCTGCAAGTACTGTAATAAGCAGCACTATGCCTGTAATCTTCAGTATGTACAATACTTTGTTCATTTATATTTTTTTAATTCATCTTCTATTTTGCTGTAAAGTGAACAAATATCTCCTGCTCCCATTGTTACAAATATATCAAAAGTCTGTTTTCTCATGGTTTCAATGAGTTCCTCTTTTTTACACATAACCTTGTTTGTGCTTTTAAGTTCTTTGAGAATAATTTCAGAGGTTACTCCTGGTATTGGTTTTTCACGTGCAGGATAAATTTCGGTCAATATTACAGTATCCGCTAATGAAAGGCTTTCAGCAAATTCAGTAGCAAAATTCCTTGTTCTGGTGTAAAGATGTGGCTGGAACACACAGCAAATCTTCTTGCCAGGATACAGTTGTTTCATTGATTTGAGTGTCGCCTTTATTTCAGCAGGGTGGTGTGCATAGTCATCTATATAGATGACCTTGTCATTTGCCATCCTTATTTCAAAGCGACGTTCCGTTCCCTTGAAACTCTTCACGGCATCTTGTATGCGTTTCTCGCTTACATTGTTGAATAATGCTATGGCAATGGCAGCCACTGCATTCTCCACATTAACAACGGTAGGCACACCAAGTTCAATGTCCTTGATTTTACCTTCAGGACAGTTGAAATCAAATATCAGTTTTCCTCCTCCTATTCTAATGTCAGAGGCATAGAAATCAGCGGAACTGTCATCAAGAGAGTAGGTGTAGACTTTAACACCTTCCACTGTGTCTGGAACCATTGCAATTCCTTTCTTCATAAGCAATATTCCGTCTTTTCTAATTAAGTGGGTGAACTGGCTGAATGCCTTTAACATCTCTTCATGTGTGCCGTATACGTCAAGGTGGTCAGCATCTGTTGCTGTAACAACTGCCATATAAGGTTTCAAATGCAGAAAAGAACGGTCAAATTCATCGGCTTCCGCTACAACAAGGTCACTCTTAGGATTGACAACCAAATTGCTTTGGAAATTCTTGGAAATGCCGCCTAAGAAGGCATTTGTTCCTGTGCCTGATTCTTGCAGTATATGTGCAATAAGAGTGGACGTAGTGGTTTTTCCGTGGCTTCCTGCAACACAAATTGAGTTTTTTCCCTCTGTGAGCAGTCCAAGAGCCTCAGAACGCTTTAATAAATTAAAGCATCCGTTCTGGAAGAAAACAAATTCACTCATATCTTTTGGTATGGCAGGAGTGTAGATTATGGTTGTGTTTTCCTTATCCATATATTTTACAGGAATCAGACTGATGTTGTCATCATAATGAATCTCCATTCCTTCCGCTTCCAATGCCTCTGTAAGCGGTGTTTTTGTAAGGTCATAGCCGGCTACATTGTTTCCTTCCTTCTTAAGGAAACGGGCAATGGCACTCATGCCAATACCTCCTATTCCTAAAAAGAAGTAGTTTTTAGTCTTTTTTTTGCATTTTTGTTTTGTCTCTTTGGCTTTTGTTTCCGCATTAACACCAATCATCCTTAAAACTTCCGATGCTATGGTCATAGTGGCATCGGGTTTCGCAAGTTTTTTTATGTTTGCACTTAATTCATTTAACTTGGTACTGTCTGACACAAGTTTAAGGGCTTCAATAGTTAATTTTTCAACTGCCTCATTATCAGGTATAAGTACAGCCGCTCCTTTGGTTGAAAGTGCTAATGCGTTCTTTGTCTGATGGTCTTCAGCCACATTAGGTGACGGAACAAGAATGCAAGGTTTTCCAAGCAGACACAACTCCGATATTGAACTTGCTCCGGAACGTGATATGACCAAATCAGCAATAGAGTATGCAATATCCATTCTTGCAACAAAGTCTGTAATTACAACATTGCTCAGGTCATAATCTTTAGTCTGTTCCTTTATTTTTTCAAAATAGAATTTTCCTGTCTGCCATATCACTTGCACTGAATCCTTGTATTCAGTTGTTATTTTTTTCAGCCCCGCCAAAATACTTTGGTTCACAGTTCTTGCTCCAAGACTGCCGCCTATCACCAGAATAGTCTTTTTATCTGATTTAAGTCCAAATTCCTTGTAACCCTTAAATATTTCATCTTGGCTGATATTTAATAGTTGTGAGCGTACAGGATTGCCTGTAAGAGTTATTTTGTCAGCAGGGAAGAATCTCTCCATACCATCGTATGCCACGCAGATTCTATCGCATCTCTTGCTCAGTAACTTATTGGTAACGCCTGCGTAAGAGTTCTGCTCTTGCAATAATGTAGGGATTCCCATATTTTGGGCTTGCCATAGAACAGGACCGCTGGCGTATCCGCCGACACCTATTACAGCATCGGGGTTGAAATCCTTTATTATTTTCTTTGCCATGCCAACACTCTTAACGGCATTGTAAATAACCTTTATGTTTTTTGGAGTCAGGCTTCTATAAAGTCCATGAATAGGCAAACCTACAATCTTGTAACCTGCTGCGGGAACTTTCTCCATCTCCATTCTACCATTGGCTCCGACAAACAGAATCTCACAATCAGGAAGCAACTCTTTAAGCGCACCTGCAATACTTACGGCAGGGAATATATGCCCGCCTGTGCCACCTCCACTGACAATAAATCTTTTAGGTATCATATTATTCTGTTTTTATATCTTCCTTTTTAGTTGATGCACTTATGTTAAGCACTATGCCAAGCATAATACATGTGGATACAATTGATGAACCGCCTCGGCTGATAAGTGGAAGCGGCTGACCTGTAACAGGTCCTATACCAACTGCCACACACATACTTATAAAGGCTTGCATTACAATCATAAAGCAAAGTCCTACGGCAAGTAGTGCAGGGTATATGTATTCACATTTGTTCATAATTGAACCGCTTATAAACAATATTGCAAGGTAGGCGGATAGTGTGACAATAAGACCAAGCCAACCTGACTCTTCAATAAGAATGGCAAAAATGAAATCTGAGAATGCCAATGGCAGGTAGTCTCTTTGTATACTGTTGCCAGGTCCTGACGGCACCCTTCCGTTTGCTATTGCAATTTTGCCGTGCATACGCTGGCGGTTAACATCGTTGATTTCATAGACTTTTTGGTCTTCAGGAGTTGTAAGTTCCTCCATGCTGCGTTCAATTCTACCTTTGATAGATGACATGTGACCCGGTAGTTTTTCATTGTACTCCTGTGGTAAATTCAGTAGCAATACAAGCACAAGACCAACTACTGCAAATGCAACTCCTGTAAGTCCCAACATACGCTTCCAACTCATACGTCCTATAATCATCATGGCAAATGTAAGTATGCAGAGCATTATTGCAGTAGAAAAGTTCTGTATGGCAATTGGGATACATGTTATGCCAACTACGGCAAGTGTAATCCAAAAGTATTTCTTTTCATTTTTCAGTCTCTCTTCATTTGTAATGTTGTCATTGGTGTAGTTTGTTTGGTAAATTGTCAGAATATCAGCCAAAAACATTATTGTAAACAATTTTGCAAATTCCTGTGGCTGAATGTCAAAACCTGCAATTCTCAATGCTCTTGTTCCTCCGTTCAGCGTAACACCTGCCCCAATGAAAGGCAGCAGAATCAGCAATATTATGGTTAGAGGAAGAAATACTATATAGAGTTTCCTAAGGTATCTGTAAGGAATCCTGCTCATAATAAGCAGTATGATTACACCAAGAGCCAAATGCTTCACATGTCCGAAGAACGGGTCCAGGTAGTTGGCATATTTGTATGCAACAGAGCTTATGGCACTGAACATCAATATACATGATATAAGTATAAGGAGTGCTATCACACCCCAGAGTGCAGGACTTCCTTTGAATATGCCTTTGAAAAACTCTCTCATATTGTTGCTATTCTACAAATTTCTTACCGCTTCTTTGAACATTTCGCCTCTGTGCTCATAATTGTTAAACAAGTCAAAACTTGCACAACATGGTGACAGTAAAACTGTATCCCCGTCTTTAGCCGCCTTATAACATTCCTGTATTGCGGCATCCATTGAGTCAACGCTTACATACGGTTTTACACCGGAAAAGAAATCAATCAGTTTTTTATTGTCCTTGCCCATAAATACAAGTGAACGTACTTTCTCCTTAACAAGTGGCAGTATCTCATTGTAGTCATTACCCTTGTCTTTGCCACCAAGTATCAAAACCACAGGGGTACGCATACTTTCAAGTGCGTACCAGCATGAATTTACATTTGTGGCTTTGGAGTCATTTACATATAGGACCCCTTTGACTTTTGCAACAGGTTCAAGCCTATGCTCAACACCTTTGAAGTCCATGAGGGCTTCTCTGATAGTGTCCTTTTTTATGTACAATGCACTTGCTGACAATGCCGCTGCCATTGAATTGTAGATGTTATGTGTACCCTTTAATGACAGGTCATCCACATCAATGCGTAGGAAACTGTTTTCATCCTCAAGTGTAAACTTGCCGTCTTCAATATACGCTTTGGCTCCATTCCCTTTTTTTAGTGAAAATGGTTTGCGTTTTGCTTCGCTGACTATTGAACTTAAATTCTGACGTATAACCTCATCATCATTCCAATAGATGAACACATCATCTTTTGTTTGGTTTTGTGTTATGCGGAATTTTGCATTTACATAGTTTTGGAACTTATATTCATAGCGGTCAAGGTGGTCAGGTGTAATGTTTAGCAGCACTGCTATGTCAGCCTTGAAATCATACATATTGTCAAGTTGGAAACTACTTAACTCAATTACATAATAGTCAAAGTTGTTTTCTGCAACCTGAAGAGCAAAACTTTTGCCTACATTACCTGCAAGACCAACATTAAGTCCTGCCTTTTTAAGCATGTGATAAGTAAGCATGGTGGTTGTTGTCTTGCCGTTACTACCTGTTATGCACACTGTTTTTGCTTTGTTATACCTTCCGGCAAACTCTATCTCTGAAATTATAGGTTTGCCAAGGGCTTGTAACTTTTGGATAAGTGGGGCAGAGGATGGAATACCAGGACTTTTTATTATTTCATCGGCTTTAAGTATTCTCTCTTCAGAGTGTCCGCACTCCTCCCATTCAATTGCATATTTGTCAAGCAAATCTTTGTATTTTTGCTTGATTTTGCCTGAATCGGAAAGGAATACTTCAAATCCTTTTACTTTTGCAAGTACGGCTGCTCCTGCACCGCTCTCGCCACCGCCTAAGACTACAATTTTATTCATTTGTTTATTATAGTTTTATTATAGTTGACAGTTGATAGTGATAATTGTCCACTGTCCACTAATTGAGTTCATAGAAATAGTTCCTTTTATCTAATCTTTAATGTAATTATCACTGTTAATACCGCAAGAAAAATTCCTACAATCCAGAATCTTGTTACAATTTTTGGTTCAGGAATACCTTTTTTCTGATAATGGTGGTGTAGGGGAGACATTAGCAATATACGTCTGCCTTCACCATACTTTTTCTTTGTGTATTTGAAATATGACACCTGCAACATAACAGATAAATCCTCAACAAGGAATATTCCACAAAGAATAGGTAATAACAACTCTTTGTGTATTATAATGCTGAAGACTGCAATAATGCCTCCAATGGTAAGACTTCCTGTATCGCCCATAAACACTTGTGCGGGGAATGAATTGTACCACAGAAAACCAACCATTGCACCCATAAATGCCGCTGCAAATACAACCAACTCATCACTGCCAGGTACAAACATTATGTTAAGGTATTGGGCAAATGCAATGTTGCTGGAGACGTATGCCAATATGGCAAGAGCCATTCCTATTATTGCCGATGAACCTGCCGCAAGTCCGTCAAGTCCGTCAGTAAGGTTTGCCCCGTTAGATGTTGCTGTAATAATGAATACCGTAACAATTACAAACAGAATCCAAGCGGCTTGTTGTTGGTGTTCTCCGCAGAATGCAACTATGTCTGCATAATCAAGGTTGTTCCCTTTTACAAACGGAATGGTGGTCTTTGTTGATTTTGACATGCCTTCATCATTGACGTTCCACAATTTTGATGTCTGCTGATTCTTTATGGAAGAGACCTGCTCTGCGGTCAAGGTCTCTGGCTTTTCAATAATAACTGCTTCAGGACTTAAGAATAGTGTGAATCCCACTATCAGACCAAGCCCTATTTGTCCAACAATTTTTGCCTTGCCTGACATTCCCTCCTTGTTTTTTTTGAAAACTTTTATATAGTCATCAGTAAAACCTAACGCTCCAAGCCATGCAGTTGTTATAAGCATTAGAAGCAGGTATATGTTCCTTAATCTTCCAAATAGCAGACAAGGTATGAGAATGGCAAAAATAATTATTATGCCACCCATTGTAGGAGTTCCCTTTTTGCTCATTTGACCTTCCAATCCAAGGTCTCTAATGCTCTCACCAATCTGCTTTTTTTGCAGATATTTAATAATGTGCTTGCCTATCACCATTGATATGATGATTGATGTAATGAATGTCAAAGGGGCACGGAATGATACGTATGTAAACAATCCTGCACCTGGTAACTCATTTAATAGGTCTCTGAATAGATAGTAAAACATAATGTATATTTCTCATTTTATAAACTCTTCCGCATCATTAAAGTGGTGCTTTACACCGTTAATCTCTTGATATGTTTCATGCCCTTTTCCGGCAATAAGAATAATGTCATTGGTTGCAGCCATTTTGCGTGCTGTCTTTATTGCTTGTGCCCTGTTTTCAATTACAAGCACTTTGTCCATCTCCTTTTTATCTACACCTGCTATCATATCATTAAGAATATCAGCAGGATTCTCATTTCTTGGATTGTCTGATGTAAGTATGACTGTGTCACTGCCCTTTACGGCGATACCAGCCATTTGCGGACGCTTGCCTTTGTCTCTGTTTCCTCCGCAACCTACAACAGTTATCAGGTTCCCGTATCGTTTGTTTCCAAGTCTTATCTCATTGATTGTGTTTATTACATTTTCAAGGGCATCAGGGGTATGGGCATAATCAATTATGGCATTTTTACCGTCAGCACTGCTCACTTTTTGGAATCTGCCTGTTACTGGTGCAAGAGCACTAAGTGTAATCAGAATATCCTGAGGCTTAACCTGTAACAAGTATGCCGCGCCAAACACCGCTGTCAGATTGGCTGCGTTAAATCTGCCTGTAAAGTTCAAGAAAGCCTCAATGTTGTTTATTTTCAGTTGCATTCCCTCAAATCCCAACTCAATAATGTTGCATTTGAAATCAGCAAGGGTGGTGGTGCTGTAGGTGTATTTGTTAGCCTTAGTGTTCTGCAACATAACCTTACCGTTTTTGTCGTCCAAATTTGTGAGAGCAAAGGCGGTGGAAGGCAGATTGTCAAAGAACTTCTTTTTGGCTTTAAGGTAGCCGTCCATTGTCTTGTGATAGTCAAGATGGTCTCTTGTAAGGTTTGTAAAAATGCCTCCGTCAAATCTTAGCCCGGCAATGCGGTTTTGGTCAATGGCATGACTGCTGACTTCCATAAACACTCTTGAACATCCTCTTTCCGCCATTTTTGCCATAAGACAATTCAGTTCAATGGGGTCAGGTGTGGTGTGTGTGCTTGGAAACTCCTCATCATCAACCATATTGCAGACGGTTGACAACAATCCTGTCTTGTAACCGCGTTTTTTGAATAATTTGTATAACAATGTTGCTATTGTTGTCTTTCCGTTTGTGCCGGTAACGCCTACAAGTATCATTTTGTCAGACGGTCTCCCGTAGTACGCCGATGCCACCTCGCCAAGTGCTATGGAACTGTCTTTTACGGTAATATAGGTGACATTTTTGTCAAGTTCCTGCGGCAGTGTGTTGCAAATTATTGCAACCGCCCCGTTCTCAATGGATTTGCCGATATACTCATTGCCGTCAACATTGGTTCCTTTTACTGCAATGAACAATGCACCGGGTACTGCTTTTCTTGAATCAAAGCATACCTCTTTTATGTCAATATCGGTGCTTCCTATAATTTTAAGCACTTCAATGTCTTCTATTAATTCTGAAAGTCTCATTATTCAAGTGTCAGTGTTATTCTTTTTACATTATTTGAGTCTGTGCCAGGTTCCACTGATTGTGAAGCCACTCTGCCCACTCCTCTAAGTTCAACTGCTATTCCCATGTTTTCAAGCAGATACAATGCCTCTCCTGCTGTCAGTTCCGTTAAATCAGGTATTACATTGTCATCAATGTTGTGAATCATTCTCTCCTGTTCCAACGCCTGTTCTGTTGAAATTATGTTCTCTACGCTGTCCTTTGCCCATGATGGCACTTCTCCGCCATTAAGTATGTATGCCCTTTCTGCAATGTTTTTGAATACTTTTCCACACATGCCTCCTGCCGATGCCGCACCATGTGGCTCCCTGATATAAACAATGCAGGAATACATTGGGTTGTCAGCCGGGAAATATCCGCAGAATGTTATCTGATGTCTGGTCTTACCCTCCGAGTTCTTGTTTTTGCCGTGCTCAAACACCTGTGATGTTCCTGTTTTTCCTGCAATTTTGAACAGTTTTGACTGTACCGCTTTGGCGGTTCCCTTTGAAACAACTCCTTCAAGTATCTTCTGCATCTGTCCTAATGCCTTATCTCCGCAAATATGTTCATTGACAACTGTGGGCTCAATTTTTCTTACAGAATCAAGCGGTCCCCTTATCTCTGTAACAAACATAGGTTTCATCATTCTGCCACCGTTTGCAATGGCGTTATAGAACATCAGTGTATATATAGGTGGTACTATGACTTCATATCCTATTGACATCCAGGGCAGTGACGTTTTCCACCAATATTTGCTTCTGTAATCTTTGATTCTTACTTTTGCATGTCCCGGAATTTCCAGTTCAAGCGGAGCGTCAAGTTTTGTATTGTGAATAAGGTCAATGAACCTTTGTGGGTTATCTTTATAGTATTTGTCAATTAATAAGGAAACTCCCACATTTGATGATTGATACATTACCATAGGTACATTGATTACTCCAAAGCCTGGTCTGTGTCCTACTGTCCAATCTTTCATTTGTCTGCCGTAGAATTCATGTATTCCGTTACCTGTATCAACAAGTGTGGTTGAATCTATGACTCCGTCATCAATGGCAACAAGGAATGACACTGTCTTGAATGTGGAACCTGGGTCCAACTCATTCTTAACAGCAATGTTTGTGGCTTCAACATACTCTCCTTTGCTGTTTCTTGTAAGATTTGCCATAGCCTTTATTTGACCTGTGGCAACCTCCATAAGTACTGCACAACCATATTCCGCTCCGTCTCTTTTAAGTTCAGTCATCAACTCTCTCTCTGTGGTCTCTTGCAGTTTTATGTTTATTGTGGATACTATATTCTTTCCGTCTTGTGCAGGTTGTAGAATAATATTGGTTCTTGTACCTGCCATTTTAGATGTTCTCTTAAGACCGTCTGTTCCTCGCAAATCTTTGTCATAGTACATTTCAAGCCCGTTCTTACCACCTTTTTCCTCTATTCCATAGATATCTCCTATGGTTCTTTTTGCAAGTATGCCGAATGCGTTTGCCCTGACAACTCTTGTCTTTGTAGTGAATCCGCCTTGTATGGCACCTCTACGCAGAATAGGGAATCTTGAAATCTCTTTGTAATCTGTATAGTTTACAGCCTTTGGATAGATTCTGTATTCGCTTAGTTTTTGTTTGTATGCTCTTTTTAAATCTCTACTGTATTCTGCTGCGGTTCTGTCTTTTAATTTGGCAGATAGTGCCATTGCCAAAGAGTCAACATTCTCTTCAAAAAATGTTTTTCCTGTCTTTTTGTTCTTAACCCTAAACGATTCAACCCTCATGTCCAAATACAGATAGTATGTTGGCATTGAACTTGCCATAAGACTTCCGTCATCGGCAAGAATGTTTCCACGACGTGCCTTTATGGTATCGGGGGTGGAAGTTAAGCCAACATTCTGTAGGGCAACAAGTTTGTCGTACTCAAAATACTGTATGTTTATGACTTGTGCTACAACAAGAGCCGCAATTGCCACCATAATTGAGATAATTATGCCAAAGCGTAGAAGCATGGATGTCTTCATGTCATCGCTTTTTACAATGAGTATCACCAACGTGATAATCACTGTAAGAAGTAATACGCCTATGACAAGTGCTGTAGTGGTCATTTTTTTCTATATACTTTATAAGGTGGCATCTTGGGGTTTTCCAAATCAAGGCCCCTACTATCAACAAGATTCTCTATTTTTTCCTGTAACCCGGCTCTCAATAATTCAGTTTCCATTATGGTGGAAACATATTTGGTATCAGTCAATTCCTTGTTCAGTTGGTCTATGCGTTTCAGCATTTTCTCACACATCATTCTATTGTTCATATAAATGAATGTGCATACCACAATAAGAAATATTAGTTTTGCCTGCTTTAATACAAACTCCTTAATCAGTTTGCCGTTTGTAACATCTTTGGAGATTGATTTTACCTCTTTTACAATGGCACTGTCAGATATGTTTGTAAACAAATTCATATTATAGTTTTTCCGCTATTCTTAGTTTTGCACTTCTTGACCTTGGGTTTTTGGTCTGTTCCTCAATGTCAGGTACAATCACTTTCCCTATCTGTTTGAACGGAGAATTGGTGTTGCCATAGAAATCAGCCTCTATTTTTCCTTCAAAGTTGCCGCTCTTCATATAGTTCTTTACTAGTCTGTCTTCAAGCGAGTGGTATGTAATTATAACCAATTTACCTCCTCTTCTCAAGCATTTTTCGCTACTTTTAAGCATTGTTTGCAATGCTCCTAATTCATCGTTAACCTCAATTCTAAGTGCTTGAAATATCTTTGCAAGGTCTTTCTTCTTGTCATATCCGCAAAACTTATCAACAATTTTGCAAAAATTAAAGATTGTATCAATCTTTTTCAACTCTCTTTCTCTAACAACTTCCGATGCTAACTTTCTTGATTGTTGCAACTCTCCATAGTAGTAGAAGACATTTGCAAGTTTCTCTTCAGTATATGTGTTTAGAACCTGCTCAGCCGTCAGGCTTGAGTTTTGGTTCATTCTCATGTCAAGCGGACCATCAAAACGAAAAGAGAATCCTCTTTCAGATTCATCAAAATGGTGAGATGATACCCCCAAATCTGCTAAAATGCCATCTAATGGTAACAGATTGTTATATTTGGCAAAGTTGTACAGGTATCTGAAGTTGCTTTGTGCAAATATGAATCTTGAATCATCGGGTATGTTTGCAATGGTGTCTTTGTCTTGGTCAAAACCAATCAAAATGCCCTCTGTTCCAAGTTGCTCTAAGATAGCGCGAGAGTGTCCACCTCCGCCAAATGTCAAGTCTGCATATTTACCGTTCTCTTTGATTGACAGAGCGTTGACACTTTGACTCAGTAGGACTGGAATATGGTATTCATCCGCCATCTTAAATATTATCTGTTGACATCATTTGTTCCAACTCTTTTGCAAAATCATCTGCTGAAGTGAAAGTCTCCTCAATTTTACCGGCAGGCCATATCTCAATGGTGGTGTCGCTGCCAACAAAACGGATATCTGACTTGATGCCTAAAGCATCAATATAGCGGCGTGGAATCAGCATTCTGCCGTTATCTTCAAGCTCAATTCTGTCTGCCTCAGATACAAATTGTCTGAATACCTGTGATTGGGTTCTATTCCATCCGTTCAAACTGCGTCTGAGTGTGGCTATCATCTCATCCCAAGCACTCTCTGTATATAAGATAAGACAGTTGCAGAATATGTCTTTTCTAAGTACAAATGTCTTGCAATCACCAAGTTGCTTACGAAATTGGGCAGGCAAAAAGGCTCTTCCCTTTGCGTCAACTCTTGCATCAATATTTCCTATTAGAGATTGCATGTTTTTTTATTTTGGGTGTAAAGATATGGAACAATTAGACACTTTGCAACTTTTTTAGACACAATTAGACACAAAAGTTATTAACAATTCTATAAGATTACTCCGTTTTGTAAATAAATTTGGTGTTTTATTCATTTATTTGTAATTTTGCAAATTATTATGGAAGAACTTATAAAACCGGTTGATAGGGAACTCATAATCAAGGAACTCACTCCTGATAAGTTTTTGAGATACACCAATAAGGGTGGTAATGAAATTTATGTCACCACTGCCGCGGAATCTCCAAATGTCATGCGTGAGATTGCCAGACTGAGAGAGTGGTCGTATCGTCTGCCAGGTGGTGGTTCTGGAAAGTCTTCTGATACTGATGAGTTTGATGTTATGGAAAAGCCATACAAGCAATTGTTTGTATGGGACCCTCTTAATAAGGAGATTCTGGGTGGCTATAGGTATATTGCAGGTTCTGATATTGTTCTTACTGATGACGGACAGCCGTTTTTGGCAACTTCAGAAATATTCCGTTTTTCAGATAAGTTTATAAAGGATTACCTGCCTGTCACACTTGAATTAGGTAGGTCTTTTGTTCATCCTGACTACCAGGCTACAAAGATGGGTGCAAAGAGTATTTACGCTCTTGATAATCTTTGGGACGGGCTTGGTGCTTTGACAATTGTTCTTCCTGATGTTAAGTATTTGTTTGGAAAGGTTACCATATATCCTCAGTATAATGCTCAAGCAAGGGATTTGATATTGGCATTCATTAATAAGTATTTTAATGACTCGGATAACCTTGTCAGTCCAATAGAACCGTTCTCTATTTCTATTTCACCTGAAATGGCGGAAAATATTTTCAATTCGGGTGATTATAAGGAGAACTTCAAGTTACTTAATCATAAAGTTCGTGAATTGGGAGTGAATGTACCTCCGCTTGTCAATGCGTATATAGGTTTGTCTGCAAGTCTGCGTACATTTGGCGCATCGGTGTGTAAGTCTTTTGGAAATCTCATAGAATTTGGCTTGTTGATACAACTTGACCAAGTGTATGAAGAAAAAAAACAGCGTCATATAGAAAGCTATTTGAAAGAGTTAGAGAACAGAAAATGATACAATAATTTAGTTAAAAAGCACCTTGTTATATGTAAGGTGCTTTTTTTGTGCCATTTTATTTGATTTTTCAAGTAAAAATCACTATATTTGTACCCTTAATAGAGATGTTATGAAAAACATGAAGAAATCACATATATTTTCCATGATGATAGGAATGCTCATATTCCTATCTCCAGTTGAATTGTTTGCCGCTTATACTTTAGCAATATTTCCAACTTCATCACCAACAGATGCCAAATATTTTACTTTTGAGAATGCAGGCTCAAATGTGCCGGATGAGATGGTTGTTTATGCGTCTGTAACAGGAGATTGGGATGATTATAGCTATTATGTAGGCGTTGATAATCAACCGGTAGAGAATGTTTCTGATACCTTGTTGCTTAACACTCTTGGAACATGCCAAACGGGGCAGTTTTCAGTTAAGATATATACTTCTCACACATACGACAAGAATTATTATACGCATGACTTTAGAGAACTTGATGATGCCGTTTATACCTACGGTGTGGCATGTTGGATTGACCCTTTGACAGAGGGCTGTATTGCAGGTGACCCCAGTAGTGCAGGAAGTCATAAGTTTACAACAGGTAGCCCTACCCAGTTTGAATACGATTTTGATGTGTATGCATCGCCCGCCACTTTTAAGATACTGAAATCTAAGGATGGAAATCAGTGGACATGGGATGCAGGGCAAGTAGGACATCCGTCTTCAAAAACAGTGCTAAAGGCAGGAGAAGGTGTCATAATAAATGATAATGGTGCGGGTGATTGCCGTCTTAATTTGCCTGGCATAAAGCAAGGTGATGCCACATCTTTAGAATTGCTAAAGAAAGATGCAGTGTATACGTTAAACGCTTACTATGTTCCTACTCCTGTAATTAAACAGATAGGTGACGGATGTAATACACTCATATTCAGAATTGATTCTTATGATGCCACCACATACGAGCCTCATTTTAGGTTAAACGGACAGGATATAACATTTACAAGTAATCAGTATGAGGTTGTAAATCCTGTAAGAGGTGTCAATTATAAAGTGGAAGGCTACTTTAGATACACTTTGTATGATTGGGACGGTAATGCGGCAAGCCTTACATCATCGTTGCCGGCACGTGTTGAAAAGCCTGTTGTTTCAGCTCCTGTTTCCGTTTGTAATGTTCCTGTTACATACACATTAGTGAATCCGGTAAATGGAGTGAACTATGTTTGGAAATTAAATGACACTCAAGTCACTCCTCAAGGGAATGCATATACTTTGGTTTCTCCTACATCAGGAGTGACATACACAATGGTTGTTACTGCTTCTGACGGCTGTACAGAGCAAACTTCTGACCCTGTATCAAGAGTGTATAAGGCATCGCCTGAAACTCCTATATTAAAAAGTCAGTTCTCATGCGGCACCGTTCCGCAATTCACTATAACAAACTATGTTGCAGAAAACACATACAGCTGGTATGTAAATGACGCTGTTGTTTCAGTATCGGGCGATACATACACTGTGGAAGAATCCAAACTTGAAAATAAAAAAGAATATGCGGTAAAAGTTACTGCATCTAAAGATGGTTGCGACTCTCAGACAGGTGAAGCCGTTAACACATACATCAAAATACCGGAAAAACCTGAGATAACCACAAATGACGGTTGCGGTGAGGCTGTTATATTTACACTTACATCGCCGGACCCGTATTCCACATATTCATGGAATTTGGACGGAACTCCCGTATCACCTACAGGTAATGCTTATAAGGTTGCAAATCCTGTTGACGGACAAACATATACCATAAATGTGGTGGCAACAACTTCAACAGATAATGCTCACTCCTGTAAATCCGCAACAGAGACCAAGTCTCAGAAATATTTGGTTTCTCCAAAAGCACCAGACGTAACCTCTTATAGTGCGTGTGCTACACCTGGAACAAGAGCGTGGACATCTTTGGTTACAAAGGATGAAGGTATGACCTTGGTATGGTTTGAAAGTCAAGGCTCTGATGTGGAGATGCCGACACCTGCAAGTTTTAATACAGCGGAGGTTGGTGTCAAATCATATTGGGTGGCACAAAAGACAACATCTGGGTGTTATAGTCCAAAAGTTGAGGTAAAGGTAAATGTAATTGCATTGCCTACTTCTCCAATTGTGTCTTCATACGCAGAATGTCCGGTTATCGGAACAAAAGATTGGAGTTCATTAGTCTCTGCTACAGGTGCTAAAAAGTGGTATGCCACAGAAACATCAACCAATCCGATACAAGTAACTTCTTTTGATACAAATGTACCTCAATCATCATCATATTGGGTATCACAAACATCTGCCGATGGTTGTGAGAGTGCAAAGGTGGAGGTTACGGCTGTTGTCTATCAAAATCCGCAGGCACCTAAAGTCACAAATTATAAGGAGTGTCAAAAGGTAGGTTACGGCAAATGGGCAGACTTGGTCACGGCAACTGGTGAACTACGTTGGTATGAAACAGAAACTTCAACTACATCAACTCCGTCAGTGCCTGATTTTGACATGTCTGTATCAGGTGAGAAGTCTTATTGGGTTGCTCAACTCTCAGACAAAGAGTGTGAGAGTAAAAAAGTTGAGGTTAAGGTGGATATACGTAGGACACCTTCCGTTTTTGCAGGACCTGACCAAAAAATATGCTCAGGCTCCACAGTTCAGTTAGGAGAAAGCGTTACACCATCTTCAGACATTTCTTACTCTTGGGAACCTGCAAATCTGCTTGAGGACCCAACCATACCAAATCCTGTTACCAGACCGCTTTCTGCCACCGTTACATTCACTGTAACTGCATATAATACATCTTTAACCACTTGTAATGCAACATCATCAGTTACTGTAACGGTTGTTGAAAAACCAATAGTTGAACTTATAAAGGATTTGGTTCCTATATGTACAGGTGGCTCGGCAACCTTTGAGAATATTGTCAATGAGAGTGATGTTGCCTATTCTTGGACTCCAGTTGATTCAATTCAAGGTTCAGCTGTATCATATAAAATAACTACTAAACCTTTAAGAACCGACAATATTTTTACATTGCACGCATCAAGAAAATTGTCTGATACGGAAAGGTGTGAGTCTGAGATTAAGGCTACAGCCAAAATTATTCCGTCTCCCGTTGCATTTGCAGGTGAAGATGCTAAGGTTTGTTACGGTAGCACTCATGTTTTAGGCACAGCAAGTGAGTTAGGCGTGGATTATGTTTGGACACCTGCTGATAAGGTTGATAATCCAAATATATCACAGCCTACTACTGTTCCTATTACAGAAGACCTGAATTTTACGGTAAAGGCCACGCTGCATGATGAACCATTCTGTTCAAGCACCGATGCTGTTAAAATTTCAAAGGTGGAATATCCAATACAGTATGAGGTGTCTGGAGACAATAACTATTGTAAAGGACATCCTACTGATGCTATGATAGTTGCATTGTCAAGTTCTGAACATAATGTAGAGTACGCTTTATTGCGTAACGGCATTCAAGTAGTTGATTATACTCAAGGTACAGGAGCAAAAATGCAATGGTATGATAACCCTGCAGGTGTATATACGGTAAAAGCAAGGGTTATAGGTACTGAATGTGAGAAAGATATGCTTGGCAAGGCAACCATTATTGAAAGAGAGGCACCTACTGCTAAGATTAACATAATGGGTGATGTGGCTTGTCCAGGCGAGGAGGCTATAATACAGGTGGTATTTAAGGGTGAGGCTCCTTTTGATTTTGTGATTTCAGAGAACGGAGTCAGTAGAAACGAACATACAGATACCAATACCTTTGAATACGCTATTACTCCTATGAGTTCTGTAGTAATTAAGATAGAGCGTATTACTGATACATATTGCACCAATTACTTTACTACAGAAGGGAAACCTGAACTTGATTTGGATTTGGAATCAGTGGCTGATTTCAAAATACATTCATCACAGCCGCATAACGCCATCTGTCCTGGAGAATCAGTTACATTGTCAATTGACTATAGGGGAGAGACAGCCATATACAAGTGGAGTACCGGTGCTATGAATATACCTAGTATAACCGTTCAGCCGTTTACAACCACTAAATATTCTTTATATGCAGAGACAGAGACAGGTTGTGTGATAGAGGACAGTGTAACTGTTAAAGTTGTTTCAGAAGAGCCTATAGTCATTTCAGGGTTAAAGGAGTCTATGAACTACTGCAATAGTGAGGAGGCCATAGTCTCTGCTACACCAGAGGGCGGTATGTTCTCAACAGTGCCGGCGTATGTGCTTCAGGGTACAAACAGACTTGATTTCTCCAAGGTTAAGGCAACGTCAACAGTTGAACTTAAGTATACTTACGGACTTGAACATTGCTCATTTGATACAACCGTTGTCCTTTATGTAAGTGCTGTTCTGAATGAAGTGGATTGGATGGTTATACCTGAATTCGGACCTCCTTATCAGGAGTCATATTCATATTGCTTGCCAAATGTTGATGACCAGGATAAGATGCTTCATCTGCAAGG
>JAKSNZ010000015.1 GCA_024405855.1 Paludibacteraceae bacterium | reverse complement strand
TGCCCACAAGCGGTTGGACAATCATGCCCATAAGCGGTGGCAGAATCCAAAAGAAACTAAGTGTGTGTGGGTCTGCTCCAAGTGTAGCAAAAATTCGGCTGATGTTTGCACTCTGAAGTGCGTATGCTATCTGCACTCCAAAAAAACCGAAACTAATATTAAACAGTTTTGTGAATGATTGATTCTTTTCCATTATTTCTCCTTTGTTAAAACTTCGTTTTAACCATGTTACTTCGTCATTCGGCATAACTCAAGTAAACTTAGTTCTGCTCTCATTCCTAGTAACGGTCTCCTTTATTTTTATTATAGTTGCTGATTTGGCTGGCAGAGAAAGTTTTGTGCTAAAATCTATCTGTTTGCCCGTTGTTATTTCTGTTCCCGATTCTGAACCTTCAAACAATTCCTTGTATCTGTCAAAACTCATAAGTTGGGAGTTTACGCTATTGTTGAAAATAACAATAATGCGTTCATCATTTGTATATCTTGAAAATACATAGATTCCGTTTTCAGGAATAAATTGTTTCATTTTACCTGTTTGAAGAGCCTTTGAACTTTTTCTGAAATTAAGCAACAACTTTGTATAGTTGAACACCTCATTTTCAGTCTCTGTTCTGCCTTCAGAGGTAAAGGCGTTATGGCTGTCTTCTTTCCATCCGCCAGGAAAATCAAATCTGTAACCTTCATAGTTACCAGGTATGCCCTCAAGCATTATCTCATCGCCTGAGTATATTTGAGGATAACCTCTTGTTGTAATAAGCATTGCCATTCCCATCTTGTATTTGTCAATGTCCATATTGACGGCACCTGAAAAACGGTCAATATCGTGGTTGTCAACAAAATTCATTATCATATTTGGATTAGGATAGGCAAAGTCCTGTGCGTAGTGGGTATAGAATTTTGATGTTCCGTGGTCCCAATCATCTCTTTCATTGAATGCGGCTTGAATGTGGTCTTTAAGCACAAAGTCCATAACACTGTGCAGGTTGGAATTGAATCCGTCCTTGTTATTATTGCCCATTTGGTAATATGATATTTCAAGCGGAGTCTTAACCCAACACTCACCCACAATTGAAATGTTTGGATATTCATCAATAAAGGTCTTCATAAATGCACTTGCATCATGTATGTTATTGTATGGGTATGTGTCAACTCTAATACCATCAGCATTGCCGTACTCCATCCACCAAATATAGGCTTGGCTTAGGTAGCGGAAAAGCAGCGGGTTGCTTAAATTAAGGTCAGGCATATTGGGGGCAAACCAACCCTTCACAAGTTTTTCCTTGTCATAATCTGATGCATGAGGGTCTGTCCATGCAGTCATTCTGTAGTTGGAACTTGTGTATGTAGGCCATTGATGAAGCCAATCTTGAGCCGGCAGGTCATTAATCCAATAATGTTTGATGCCGCAATGGTTTGGAACCACATCAAGAATAAGTTTGAGATTATGAATATGACAGCTGTCTGAAAGCCTCTTGTAATCTTCATTTGTGCCAAGACGAGGGTCCATTTTGAAATAATCACATGCTGAATAGTGATGATATGAATAGGCATCGTCATTGTCATCATAGAAAGGTGTAATCCAAAGTGCGGTGCAGCCAAGGTCCTCTATATAATTAAGGTGGTCAATTACGCCTTGTATGTCTCCGCCGTGCCGCTTCCCTAAATCTGAACGGTCAACTCCTTGTATATAGCCCTTGATACTGTCATTTTTGTAGTTGCCGTTTGCAAAACGGTCAGGCATTAGCAGATATACTGCATCTTCAGGTCCAAAACTGCCTCTGGAGGCACTTCCTTCAAGGCGTTTGTTAAGAGTGTAGTAGCATTGTGCAATCTTCTTTTTCCCCTTCTTGAATACTACAGGAAAGGTGCCTGGTTTGGTATCGGGGGAGATGTTTAGAAATACAAACAGGTAGTTAGGGCTCTCAACCGTTTGTGTTTTGGTAACGGAAACGCCTTCATAACTTATTTCAACCGATGCGTCCTGAATATGGTCTCCGTAACACAAGAGTTGGAGTTCAGGATTGTGCATTCCAACCCACCAACTGATAGGCTCAATTCTGTTTATTGTACACTTGCTGGCAAATACATACACGGCTGATAGCAGTACAAAAAGTAGTGTGTAGATTTTTTTCATAGTATTGTTGATTTTCGCAAAATGGAAAAATCCCTCAAAGTTAATAAATTAATTGATAATTTGCAAAAAATATGCCCTGTAAATTGGAATAATATGCTCTGATGCGTGAAAAATGATAGAAAAAGTGAAAAAAAAGCGGTTAAAATTGCATATTTCAAAAAAAAAGCGTAAGTTTGTCCCCTGTATTTATTGAAAATAATCACAAATAACCTATTTATTAACCTAAAAAATTAAATGTATGAACAAAAATTTACTTAGAGTTTTGTGGGTTTTGTTGGCTGTATGTTGTACTACAGTAGCGTTTGGACAGACCACATTCTCGGGAACCGTTACTGATGAGACGGGCGAGCCTATAATAGGTGCGTACATTACAGTTGCGGAAGACAGGTCTGTTGGTACAATTACAGACTTTGATGGTAATTATGAACTTACATTGCCATCAACAGCAAAGAAACTTGAGTTTTCTTACACTGGTTATGAGACTCAGTCTATCAGTGTGGCAGGCAAAACAAGTGCAAACGTTATTTTGCGTGAGGCATCAACGCACTTGGAAGAGGTAGTAGCCGTTGGTTACGGTTCTCAAAAGGCAAAGGAAATCACTTCTGCTGTGGCAAGTGTAAAGGCTGAAAACTTCAATGCCGGTGCAAAGACAAACCCTATGGGACTTTTGCAAGGTAAGGTTGCAGGTTTGACAATCACTAACACATCAGGTGGTGACCCTACAAACACTGGCTTTAATGTACAAATTCGTGGTACGTCAACATTGGATGCAGGTTCAGGTTCAACACCTCTTTACATTGTTGATGGTGTTCCTGTATCAAACATTGATAACATTGCTCCGGATGATATTGCTTCAATGGACGTTTTGAAGGATGGTTCTTCTGCCGCAATCTACGGTACGCGTGGTACCAATGGTGTTGTGCTTATTACAACAAAACGTGGTTTGAGCTCTGAAAGTCAGGAATGCGGAACCGCTCAGGTTGACTATTCAGGTTACGTTTCCGTTTCCGCTAAGAACAGCAATACAGGTATGACAAATGTAAATGAGTTTGTCAATATGGACCAATGGACAAACGGAGCGTTTTCAGGATTGAATCACGGCAGTTGGAGTGACTACTACTCAATGATTGCAAGAGAGGCTCCTGTTACAACAAACCACAACATTTCTGTATCGGGTGCTACAAAGAAATTCAGCTATCGTGGTTCTATTAACTACAAATACGCTGAAGGTATAACAAACAAGCGTAATGAGATTATGGCAAAAATGGCTGCCAATCAAAAGGCATTTGAAGGCTGGCTTGATTTGCAGTATGACTTCTCTTATATGCACTACAAAAATGATAAGGATTGGGCTCAGTTTGACCAATGTGCAACACTTAACCCTACTTACCCTGTATATGATAAGAGCAGAAAGAACGGATACTACTATGTAGAGGCATCAGGTTACAATAACCCTGTTGAACCATTTGTACTTAATGAGGAGTACGGAGACGGAAACTACTTCCGTGGTTCTGTTCGTGCAACAATCAATATTCTTCCTGTAAAGGGTTTGAAGATTAACGGTTTTGCCGCTATTGAAGAGGGTGACAATTATGGCTATAAATATAATAGCTTGAAGTATCAGATTGATGCTGATAATGCAGGCTTGGCTAAACGTAACTATGACAAGAACCTGAATATTTTGACAGAGGCCACTCTTGATTACACAGGTCAATGGAATGACCACTCTCTTGCTCTTGTAGGTGGTTTCTCATTCCAGAAGTTTACATACGATGGCGGTACATTGGAAAACTCAGGTTTTGCAACTGATGATATTAAGTATTACAAGATGCAGGAAGGTGATGCAGAAAAGACTAAGATGAATGTAAGTTCATATCGTAGTTCAAATTCTTTGGCATCTTTCTTTGCACGTGCAAACTATAACTACAAAGAGAAATACTTGTTGTCAGCATCAGTCCGCGTTGAGGGTTCTTCTCGTTTTGGTAAGAACAACCATTGGGGTGTGTTCCCTGCAGCATCTGCAGGTTGGCGTCTAAGCGGTGAGGATTGGTTGAAGGATGTCCGCTGGCTTGATGACTTGAAACTACGTTTTGGTTTTGGTATCACAGGTAACAACGTTGGTCAGGATTTGGCCTCTAAGGAGTTGCTTGCTTCAGGAGGTACATTCTGGTACAAAGACCAATGGGTTAAATCATATAAGGTTTGCCAGAACGCTAACCCTGATTTGAAATGGGAGCGTAAGTTTGAGTATAACCTTGGTATTGACTTTGCGTTCTTGACAAACCGCTTGTATGGTAGCATTGATATGTATATCCGTAATACTAAGGACTTGCTTTACTGGTATGATGTTCCAACACCTCCATATCTATATAACTCACTTTTGGCTAATGCTGGTGAGATTAAGGCAAAAGGTATTGAGGTTGCTCTTACAGGTGTTCCTGTAAAGACTCAGAATTGGAATTGGACATCTACTTGGACAATGGCATTTGATGACAACAAGATTGTTTCTTTGTCAGACCCTAAAAAAGGTCTTAACTATACTGAAAAATCAACAGGTGGTGTTGGTGGTAACGGACTTAACTCTACAACAACACAGATTATCCGCGAGGGTGAATCTATAGGTTTGTTCTATGGCTATGAAGTTGACCATGTTGACAATTCAACACATACACTTGTTTATAAGGACCAGAACGGTGATGGGGAAATTACAGAGGCAGACCAAAAGATTGTTGGTAGGGCACAACCTATTATGACATTTGGTTGGAACAACGTTGTACGTTGGAAATGGATTGACCTTACAATATTCTTCCGCGGAATGGTTGGTAATAAAGTATTGAATGTTACTCGTTGGGCTTACACTCCTTCAACAGGTGGTGCTCAAGCCAATCAGGTTTATAAGTCAACCACACAAGCCATTGCTAATGGTACAGGAGCGTATAGAGACAGTAAGTTCTCTGACTACTGGCTTGAGGACGGTTCTTATTTGAAGTGTGATAACATTACACTTGGTTTTACAATACCTTTGAAGCCTAACAAATATTGTAAGAACCTGAGATTGTATTTAACAGGTCAAAACTTATTTACAATTACAAAATACTCAGGACTTGACCCTGAAGTCAATGTTGGTGACATCAATAGTGCAGGTATTAACTATGTAAGTTTCTATCCACGTGTAGCCACATTCTTGTTTGGTGTTAATGCAACGTTCTAACCTTAAAAATGAAAACAGATATGAAAAAGTATTTAATATATATAATAGCAATTGCCCTTGGTCTTTCTCTCACATCATGTGAGGATTTCTTGAAAGAAGAGGCATACGGAAATCCTACAACTGAAGAATTGTTGAAGGATCCAGAGAATCTGTCAAAGCTTGTTGGTCAAGCATACGCAGAACTTAAGTGGTTACATGACCACTGGGGATATTGGGGTCTTAACACCCTTACATCAGATGAAGCCCGCTGTCCGGTACGTAACCCGGGTAACAACTGGGATGATAGCGGTTATTGGGCTTCTTTGAATACAATGGATTGGAATTATGAAACAGAGGCATTTGAACTTGTTTGGGACAAATGTATTGCAGGTGCAACTCTTTGTAACAAAATCTTGAAACAGATTGCACCTTACAAGGACGAACCTGGAATCAAAGAGAATTATCAGATGTTCAGTGCAGAGTTATGTGTCCTTAGATCATACTATTACTATACAATGTTTGATATGTTTGGTCGCATTCCTTACACTGAGGAGTATCCTGATAGTGAAGATGCCCAGATTCCTTTGATGTCAACTTCAAATGTTTGGAAAGCGTTGGTAACATGTTTGGAAACTTATACACCGCAATTGCAGACCGCTTCTGCTGATATGTACGGTCGTGCAACTCAAGGTGTTGGCAATATGCTTCTTGCCCGTCTGTATTTGAATGCAAAATCTTTTGATGTTGACCAAAAGACCATTGATGAGAAAATGGGTGCAATAGGTTGTTCAAATATGTATCAGGCATGTGTAAAGTATTGTGACAATATTATCAATTCAGGTTCATACCATATTGAAAGTAATTTCTTCAACAATTTCCTTGTATATAATCAAAGCAGTCAGGAGAACATATTTGTAATAGTTGAAAACGGTAACGGTAGTTTTGACTATCAGGATGTTGCAGGTAAAATGTCAAACAAGTTGCGTTTGAATCTGCTAACTCAACCTTATGCTTTCCAAACACTTTATGGTCTGCTTGAGAAACCATGGAACGGATTTGCCGCATCACCTGAGTTCCTTGCTCTTTATGATGCTAAAGACCGTCGTGGACCATGTGACCCATATTTAGGCACTAAAGTTGAGTTCCAGGATATCAACACTAAGTATGGTTGGTTCTTAGGTCCTGTTTATGATGAATTCGGATTCATTGTACAAGATGAGAACAAGAATGATGTTATCATTGTAAGTACTTTCGGTGACAAGGTCAGCAATTGTTCATGGAATGACGGTGCACGCTGCATGAAGTATGAGACAGAAAAGAACTCTACTGTAAATAAATACATGGAGAATGACTTTGTTCTGTTACGCTATGCTGATGTTCTTTATATGAAGGCAGAGGCTTGCTTGAATGGTGGCGGTGATATTAATTCACTTCTTGGTAACAGCGATTTCCAACTTATAAGAACACGTGCAGGTTTGGAACCATACACATCACTTGATGCTGATGAATTGCTTGATGAGCGTGGTCGTGAACTTGCTTGGGAGAATGTTCGTCGTAGAGACCTTATCAGACACGGAAAATACACAGGCGATAACTACATGTGGACATTTAAGAAAGCACAGGACGATTCAAGAAAATGGTTCCCTATACCTAAGAAATTTATGGAAATGCATGTAAATGATAGAGAGCCATGGACACAGAACCCTGGTTATTAATACTTAAGTTATTATTTTAAAAATTTTTGACCATGAAAAACATTTATATAAAATCAGTAATCTGTTTACTTGCAGGTTTGTCCTTATTGGCTTGCAAAAAGGAGAACGAATTAAGCTTTTCTCCAAACACAAACAAGCAAGAGATAAAAGTAGGTGAACAATACCAATTGAAAGTAAATTCTTTTGGTGTAAAGGATGACACTCCTTATGCTGTTAACAGTGTTGAATGGAGTATTGCAAATACTTTTGTAGCCACTATTGATGCAAATGGTGTTGTTACAGGTAAAAAGGTTGGTACAACTGTTGCTTGCGGAAAATTTGGAGACGGCAAAGTTGTTTATGCTGACATTGTTGTTGTATCTGCAAACAACCAATATTCTGAGCCGTTAAGAAATTCAAATTATATGGCTGTATTAACATATGAACAGACTTTGACTAAGAATGAAACGGACATAAGAGACACAGTTCGTACTGTGAAAAACAAATATATGATATATCGTCAGAGTAAGGAGGGAAGAGCAGACCAATTGGTTCTTTACTTCTTTAAGCCTGTAAACTATTCAATAGTAATACTAAAATCGGGAGAATTTGAAAATGTATATAACAAATTCCTTCCTGACCGATATACTCTTGAAAGTGAAGGTAAGTTTGTTGACAAAGACGGCAAACCAATTCTTGCTGTCTCTGAAACTTATGATGCAGGCGTATATTATGATATGGCAAGTGTTGATTCCATTGCCGATTTGTTAGGCAGATATAAGGCTGATGCCAGTGCTTATATGAATGCAGTGGCAGACAATGGTTCTTATACTCCGGAGGCATTAGGCTTAAAGTTGCCGTTTAACATTACCGCTACAGGTGATACTATAAGTATGATAAGTGCCTTGAATGAAGCCGCTCAAACATATCTTGCAGACCCTGCACATCTTTCATTTGCAGGATGTGAAGATGCAGTTGATTTGGCTGCTGCAAATATCACAGATTTGTATATGCAGATTGCACGCAAGTGGGGTCTTGAAACATGGTGCTGGACATTCCATACCAAGCCTATAAACGGTGGCTTGAGTGATGGTCACATTGAGGAGAATTATACTGAGGTTGCATGGGCAAGAGTGTTGGATTTGGATGCATTGGCAGTAGCAAGTTTTGACGCCGCTAAAACTTTCAAAGAACTTGATATTGCTGTACAGCAGTCAGGTATTCAGTATTATGATATTGCAACTCTAAAAGATGTAAATAAATGGGTGAAAAGTACTGAAGATGCTTACACTAGTGCAGAAAAAAAGCAACAAGCTAACTATTCTGTGTGGTGCTGGGCAGAGATTTCTTCATTGAAGAGCCAAGCAATAAACACTATGTTGAATGTGGATTATTCTTATAACAGATTGAATGAATTGCAAAAAGCAACTAAGGTTGCTGATTTCACAAAATCAACATCATATTATGCTGATGTACCAACATTGGCTAAAGTTGAGGAATACATAACGGCTTTGGATATTTTGCTTGCTGCATACGATATGGATGATTATACAGAGGCTAATTGGCAGTTGATGTTAAAGATTTATGATGATACTAAGAGTGGATTGAATGCATCTGTTTCCATCATTGGTTGTGATTTGTTGATTGCCACTGCTGAAGATGCATTTGATGCAGTGCCTGTAATTGTCAAGTAACAAAATGTTATTAATATCTTGAAAAAGACCACTTAATGTGGTCTTTTTTTTGTTTTGTATTGGGTTTGCACTATCTTTGCACCTGTTATGCAATTATTGCAATTAATGTTGGCATTGTCCTTTCTTGTGATAATCCATGAGTTTGGACATTTTATTACAGCAAAGATATTTGGTGTAAGAGTAGAGAAGTTTTACCTGTTCTTTAACCCTTGGTTCTCTATTTTTAAGTTTAAGCCTAAAGGCAGTGACACTGAATATGGTATAGGTTGGCTCCCATTTGGCGGATATGTGAAACTTGCAGGCATGATAGATGAGAGCCTTGATACAGAGCAGATGGCAAAACCTCCTCAACCGTGGGAGTTTCGCTCCAAACCAGCATGGCAAAGACTTATAATTATGAGTGCAGGCGTGTTTATGAATTTCATTGCCGCCATAGTCATATACGCAATGATAATGTTCACTCAAGGTGAACAATATGTAAAACTATCCGATGCTACAATGGGTATGGAGTTCAGTGAGGTGGCAAAAGACCAAGGATTCCAAGACGGTGATATTCTGCTTGCCGCTGATGGAGAAACGCTTGAGGCTTTTGATGAGGAGAGCGTACGCAAAATACTGAACGCTTCAAATGTAACCGTACTGAGAAACGGAGAACGCAAGCAACTTGTTATGACAAGAACTTTTATGGAAGATTTGATTTCCTCTAAAGAGGGCTTTGCATCGTTCAGAATACCGTTTGTGGTTAAAGAGGTAATGACATCAACTCCTGCGGAGAAAGCAGGTCTGATGGCAAAAGATAGCATAATTAGCATAAATGATACGGTTTATTCCGCTTGGAGTGATTTTCCTGCTGTCATTAAGGCTCACAAAAACATGCCTATGCAGGTGGGTTTCTACAGAAACGGAACTTTGATGAGTGCGGAACTTACCCCCGATTCAGCAGGAAAGATAGGAGTGTATGTTACTCCTTATACTGAAATATACAAAGTTACTGAAAAGAGATACACATTTTGGCAGTCTTTCCCGGCTGGTATTAAGAAGGGTGTCAGTACCTTTGCCGGTTATGGAAGTGACTTTAAGATGGTGTTTACAAAGGCAGGAGCAGAAAATATTGGTGGCTTTGGCACCATTACAAAACTGTTCCCTGATGAGATAAATTGGGTTTACTTTTGGTATCTGACGGCGTATCTGTCTGTTATTCTTGCATTTATGAATATTCTTCCTATTCCTGCCCTTGATGGTGGACATATAATATTCCTTCTGTATGAAATTATCACACGCAAGAAACTTAGTCAGGAGTTTATGATTAAGATGCAGAAGATAGGGCTATTGCTACTAATATTCCTATTACTATATGCTAATGGTATGGATATAGTCAGAGCACTGCATTAATGGTTTGCAAAATTTTATACCATAACCTTTATCCAGAACTTCAACCCTTTTGTAAAGGGTTTCAGCCCCTCCCATTAGGGTTTGTAACCCTAACGGGTCCCTCCCCCTGTACGACTCCGGGGGTGGAGACGTCTGTCTTAAAGGTATGGTATAAAATTTTTAGTGCAAACCAATAAGTTTCCGTGTTTCAGAATCCGTTTGCACATAGTCTTGGTATGTAGGGGTAGCAATGTGCGGAATGGTATCAAGAGCATGCTCAATAACATCAGACATTTGCAGAAAACCTATTTTCCCTTGGCGGAAAGCCTCATTTGCCACCTCATTTGCGGCATTAAGAATACAAGGAGCATTCCCTCCCATTTCAATAGATTTGTATGCAAGGGCAAGATTGCGGAATTTCCTTAAATCCGGTTTTTCAAATGTAAGTGAGCCTAAGTCAAACAGATTAACCCTATTATAATTATTGGGAACACGGTTTGGGTATGTCAGTGCGTACGCAATAGGCAGTTTCATGTCAGGTACGCCCAATTGAGCCTTTATGGAGCCGTCAGCAAACTGTACGGCAGAGTGGACAATTGATTGCGGATGTACTGTAACTTCAATGTTTTTTACATCAACTCCAAACAGCCATTTGGCTTCAATTACCTCAAATCCTTTGTTTATCATAGAGGCTGAGTCAATGGTTATTTTTGCTCCCATGTTCCAGTTAGGGTGTCTGAGGGCATCGGCGGCTGAAACTGTACGCAGATAATCAATGTTTTTAGTGCGGAAAGGTCCTCCTGATGCAGTAAGCAGGATTTTTTCAACTTCATTATGACGCTCACCTTCAAGACATTGGAAAATGGCTGAATGCTCAGAATCAACAGGCAGAATCTTGCTACCGAACTGCTTTTGAAGCCTGCACATAAGGTCTCCAGCAACCACCATAGTCTCTTTGTTTGCAAGTGCTATGGTCTTGCCTTTTTGAAGGGCTGAAATAGTTGGTTTAAGACCTGCGTAGCCAACCATTGCCGTAAGAACCATATCAACCTCATTCATCTCCACCACATTGCAAACGCTTTGAATTCCTGAAAGAACAGTGGTACATGTGCCTTTAAGTGCTTCAGAAACAGTGGGGTAGTTCTCTTCCTTAACCATCACTGCATATTTTGGACGGAATTTCAACGCTTGCTCTATCAGCAGGTCTGCATTGTTGTAGGCAGTTAAGGCAAACGCCTCAAACTTGTCAGCATTGTCAGCAATTACCTGTAGGGTTTGCGTGCCAATGGAACCTGTGGAGCCTAAAATTGCAATACGTTTCATTATTCAAAAACTATGTAGTTCATTGGGTTTTGAGGTTGCGTGTTATTCCAAAGTTCAAAATGGACCATAGGTTTTGTATCGGGGTCTGTGTCATAAACAGTGCCTAAAACCTGCCCTGTCTTAACTTCCATACCTGATTTTACAAAAATAATTTCAAGCCCCTTATATATTGAAATAAAGTTATTAGGGTGTGCAATCTCCACATAATATCCGTGGCTAAAGTCATATCCTACATTGAAAACCAGTCCTTTGTATGCCGCCGATACTGATGCATCGGGGCTTGTTGTTATTTCAATTCCATAGTTTCCCGATACAGGATTGAACTCTTGGGTTATAATTCCTGCGGCAGGACGGAAGAACATAATGGAATTTTCAGATTGTGTGCGGTTTGCAATGTTGTACTTTTCAGTCTCCTCAAAATTTACGGCAAACTCTTTTTCCGCTTCACTCTTCTCCATTAGAAGTTCCTCCCTCTTGGTTACAATCAGTTTGCTGGTTTCTGTATCGGTGGTGTCAAGTTTTACATCGCCGCTTATGATTCCTTTCAAAACATCAATGTAGTCATTCTGCAACTGTACAACGGTTGTAAGTGAATCAACTTTTATTGCATCTTCAACAACCTGCACACGTAAGTTGTCATCAACGTGTTCAGGGAGAAGATTTCTAAGAGGCGTATATAGCACAATTAAGGAAAACACAATAAGCGTAAAACCAATAAGCAGGAATACGGAAAGGAAAAGTCCTAACGCAGAGAGCTTAAGGTTGCCTGTCTCCTCAAGTGTGCTCTCATTAATGATTGACACCTTATAGCGTGTGGTGATACGCTTGAGTAAAGGTAACTTATTGCTATTTTTTATAATTGGTTTATGCATTTTCAAAAAAGGACTTGCTTTTTGGCAAGTCCTCTCAGTTGCGGAGGCCCGATTCGAACGAACGACCTTTGGGTTATGGGCCCAACGAGCTACCACTGCTCCACTCCGCGATGTTTTCGGACTGCAAATTTACAACAATTATTTTAATTAGCAAAATAAATATTGTATCTTTGTGGATTGTTTCTAATTTTCAAGGAAATTATGAGTAAAGTAAGAGTGCGTTTTGCACCAAGTCCTACAGGTCCGCTGCATATTGGCGGTGTACGTACAGCATTGTATAACTATCTGTTTGCCAAGCAGAACGGAGGCGATATGATTCTCCGTATTGAAGATACAGATTCAACCCGATTTGTGCCGGGTGCAGAAAAGTATATAATAGAGGCGTTGACATGGCTTGGCATTAAGTTTGATGAAGGCATAAAGGACGGTGCCGCAACGGTACGCCAAAGTGAGCGTAAGGAGATATACCGCAAGTATGTTGATTATCTGCTTGACAACGGAAAGGCATACATTGCTTTTGACACTCCGCAGGAGTTGGAGGCAAAGCGTCAGGAGATAAAGAATTTCCAATACGATGCCACCACGCGTCTTTCTATGCGTAATTCCCTTACTTTAGGCAATGATGAAGCAAAAAGGCTTGTAGCGGAGGGAACTCCGTATGTGGTGCGTTGCCTTATAACCCCAAATGAAGATATTACGCTTGAGGATATGATACGTGGTACAGTTACCATAAACTCCTCAATACTTGATGATAAGGTGCTTTATAAAAGTGCCGACAATCTGCCTACATATCACCTTGCAAACATTGTTGATGACCATCTTATGGGCATTACCCATGTAATCAGGGGAGAGGAGTGGCTACCGTCAGCACCGCTTCATGTATTGCTATACAGGTATCTTGGTTGGGCGGATACAATGCCTCAGTTTGCACATCTTCCGCTTCTTTTGAAACCTGACGGAAATGGAAAACTGAGCAAAAGAGACGGAGACCGTCTTGGATTCCCTGTGTTTCCGCTTGATTGGTTTGACCCTAAAACAGGGGAGAAATCATCAGGCTACAGAGAGGCAGGCTATTTTCCTGAGGCTGTTGTAAATTTCCTTGCACTGCTTGGCTGGCATGCTGAGGGTGATGAGGAGTTCTTTACAATGGATGAGCTTATTAAAAGATTTTCATTCAGCCGTGTAAGCAAATCAGGAGCCAAGTTTGACTATGAAAAGTGCAAGTGGTTCAATCATCAGTATCTTATGAACAAAGATGATAAAACTCTTGCAGAACTTATTAAACCTCAGATACTTGCCAAATATGGTGTTGATTGCCCAATGGATAAGTTGGTTACTGCCGTAAGTTATACAAAAAACCGCTGCACATTCCCATCTGACTTTTGGGAGCAGATTCACTTCTTCTTCATTGCACCTACGGAGTATGATGAGAAGACGCGTCAGAAGCGTTGGAAAGAGAGTTCTCCTAATGATATGAAGGAACTGTATGCTGTGCTTGAGGCCATTGATGACTTCTCTCTTGAAAATACGGAGAAGGTTGTAATGCAGTGGATTGCAGACAAGGAGTACAATACAGGCACCATTATGAACGCTTTTCGTCTATGTCTTGTTGGCGAGGGCAAAGGTCCGCACATGTTTGAGATAACAACATTGCTTGGCAAGGCTGAAACTTTGCAGAGACTTGCTCGGGCGATACAAGAGTTGACAGTCCACTAAAAAGATTATGAAACGCAACATTCTAATAACACTACTGTTTTTCTTTTCCTTGGGTTTGTTTGCCCAAGCGGTAGATGATGCTTATAAGCCGTATGACCCTACACCTAAAAGGGAGTTCCGCGGAGTATGGGTGCATACCATAGAGCAAAACTACTTTGCTGATTTGACATCGGAGCAAATAAAGGACACCCTACGCAAGCAACTTGACATATTCCAAAAATGCGGGTTCAATGTACTGCTGTTTCAGATAAGGCCAGAGGCTGACGCTTTCTATAAGTCTGATATTGAGCCTTGGAGCCGTTATCTTACAGGAGAGCAAGGCAAGGCACCTGATGACCCTGATTTTGACCCTATGGCATTTCTGATAGATGAGTGTCATAAGCGTTGTATGGAGTTTCATGCTTGGATGAATCCTTATAGGGCAAACATTAATAAGTCAAAGCCGTTGGCACCAGGGCATATTTATGCTGACAAGCGTTATATGTTTGTATCGTACGGAACAATGTTGCTTTTTAATCCCGGCGTTCCAGAGTGCAGACAATACATTTGTAATATAGTAAAAGATATTGTGTCAAGATATGACGTTGATGCAATTCACTTTGATGACTATTTTTATCCGTACCCTATAAAGGGTCTTAAGTTCCCCGATGAACAGACATTCAAAAAGTACGGAATACCTGCCGGCTACACTAAAGACCAGCGTGCAGATTGGAGAAGAGATAATGTAAACCGTCTTATTCATGAGGTTTCAGACACAATTCACAGTGTCAAGCCTTGGGTCAGATTCAGCATCAGTCCGTTTGGAATTTATAGAAACAAAAACAAATATGAGGACGGAAGCGCCACTAACGGGCTTTCTTGTTATGATGGGTTGTATGCAGATGTAATGCTTTGGGTTAAAAACGGTTGGATAAATGACTGTATACCACAACTTTATTGGGAGGATGGTCATAAAAACGCCGATTACACCACTTTAATTAATTGGTGGGCTCAAAATACACTTGCTCCCTGCAAATTGTATGTAGGACAGGACGTTTCACGCACATATCAACAGTTCAAACGCAAACTTACTCTTTCAAGGGAGATTAGGAAAGTGGAGGGAAACTGTTTCTTCAGCGGTAAAATGATTCTTGGAAACATGGGCAATGTGCAGGATTCACTAAGTCTTGTATATCAAATAAAACCTGCCTTACTGCCAATTTACCCTGATTTGGACACTACTGCTCCATCGGCTCCTATAGATTTAAGGTTTGACCTTATGGGTTCCGCCCCAATGCTGCGTTGGGAGTCTATGCCTGAAACATCGCCAAAGGATGTGGTCAGATTCTACGCTGTTTATATGTTTGATGAAGGTGAAACGGTTGATGTAAACAATGTTAACGCTTTGCTTGGCTTTACTGCTGAAAAGGAGTTTGTATTGCCTGAAAATTCATACGCTCTTTGCAAGAAATTTGCAGTTACCGCAGTTGATAACATGCACAATGAGAGCGTGCCAGCAATTGCAGACTACGAATAATCCTATTGTTTGAGGTTGTAAAATTTGGTTATTTTGAAAAATTATTCATAACTTTGGGGTTGGAATAGAAACAAGTTTAACTAAATATTTTATAATTATGAAAAAGATTTTACTATTTGTTGCCACTATGCTTACAGCAGTAAGTGTTATGGCAGGTGAAAGTGTGCAGTACAAAGTGCTTACTGCCACGTATGCCGGTGAGAATCCGCAGTACCCATTGCAAACAGTGCAGAAATTTACATTTGAGACAACAGCAGAAGGAATTTCCGCATTTGTAGTCAACTTCAACAACGGAGACGATGCAGAGGGCGATAACAGTATGCTTAAGTTTGCAGTTATGCCTGACGTTACAGTTGACCCTACAGAAGGCACACTTACAGCAGAGGCACCTGAGATAACCATTATAGCCACATCTCAAACAGAGGATGTCACCTATAAGTGGAGCACAGGAGAGGAGACCGCATCAATAACCGTTAATGAGGCAGGCACATATACAGTAACAGTAACTGCACCTAACGGGGCTACAAACAGTGCAAGTTCAGTAATAACATCAACAATACCTGCAGGCATAGAGACAACCCAGCAGGCAGGCTGGTATGATGTGTTTGCAAGTGACGGCATCATCAATGTACGCTTTACTGACGGTCAGGAGCATTTTATGTGCATAGGTGAGCCAAGTGGCAAGATACTGAGCAATGTTGAGAAATGCGGCGGCAAGCAGTTTGCAGTGCCCGGAACAGGCATATACATAGTGTATATGGAGAATCAGGCAGTAACAATTAGTGTAGAATAACAAAACAAACAATACTATTATGAAAAAGACAGTTTTTATTATTGCTGCACTTATGACAGCAATGTGTGCAATGGCAAAAGAGAAATTTTATGTGTACATGAACGATGGTACCACAGATGAATATACGGTTGCAGACTGTGACAGCATAAGCTTTACGAAGCCAAAGGCACCAACCCGTCCCGAGTGCCAGACGGCATTGGATGCTGATGACAACTGGATTAAGATAGGTGAACAATACTGGTTAAAGGTAAACACAAAGTGTATAGAGTATGACACAGAGTCAGAGGCATACGTGGCTGGTATTACAACTATATCTACATCATCAAGTAGAGTAAATACCCCATACTACACAGACCCTACAACAGTATCAACAGGCAAACCTGATTATATGAGTGAAGAGCAGTGGGGTAATTTAGGTATGCTGTACAACTGGGCTGCTGCGGTTGGTTTAGCGGATGGTACGCCACAGGAAACACCATTCACAGGCAATCGCCAGGGCATCTGCCCTAACGGCTCACATGTTCCGTCAGTAGAGGAGTGGAACACTCTCAGGGATTATTTGGGCGGAAAGTCTGTTGCAGGTAAAAAAATGAAGACTTCCACAGGCTGGCAATTAGGCACAGGTGAGGGAGACAACGGTTTTGCGGCTTTGCCGGCAGGCTGCGCTAAGGGAAGTAATGTGCAAGATGTTGGTGGATTCACCTACTATTGGTCCTCAGATGCCAAAGATAGCGATACAGCTTACTACCGTTACCTCCTTTACTACAATGAAACATTGAGTGACGCCAACTTCAATAAGGGCAGCGCATATAGCGTACGTTGCTTAAGGGACTGAATCAGTGGACAGTGAGTTCCCTTCCGTTTCATTAGAATCAAACGGGTCAAGGTTTCAAAATCTTGACCCGCTTTTTTCAATTCACAAAACGTACTTTTTTTCAAAAAATGCAGAGCATTTTTTGGTTTTGTTTTCAGTTTGTACTATCTTTGTCAGAGAATTTTGGTGATTGCCTTGTCCAATGCGGACAGGCAATTAAAAGGGAATCAGGTGAAAGTCCTGAACAGTCCCGCTGCTGTAAGGTTCAACCCGTTTTGGGTTAAATAATCTCCTTACCACACTTGCCACTGAGCCGTAAGGCTTGGGAAGGCTAAAGGAGATGAGCCAAGTCAGAAAACCTGCCAAATTCTTACATATTATGTTTAACGTCCCCGTGGAATGGGACACAGACAGAGAGGCTCCTGAATATCCTCATTACCATTATGAAAGCAAACAGACTTTCTATTTTTGCGTTTTTGGCACTAACTGTGCTTAGTTTGGCATCGTGTAAAAAAGACGAGCCTACAAATTCTAAAGATACTGTTCTTACAACAGGCTTTTATGTTCTTAATCAAGGTGCTATGGGAACAAACAAGGCATCGCTTGACTGCTTTGACTATGTTAGCGGCACCTACAAGAACAATGTTTTTGACCCGTCAGTAACCCTTGGGCTTGGTGATACAGGCAATGATGTCAAGGTTTACGGAGGCAAGTTGTACATTACTGTTAACGGTTCCAATTTAGTGGAGGTGGCAGACGCCTCTACCGCCAAACATTTGGCTTCAATAACAGTAAACAGTTGCCGATACGTTAATTTCTACAACGGCAAGGTGTATGTAACCTCTTACAATGGCTTTAATAACGGCTATGTGTCTGAAATAGACACTACAAGCCTTACCGTTACCCGCAAGTGTACGGTTGGTGTCTGCCCTGAAGAGATGGCGTTTGTGGGTACAAATATGTATGTTGCAAATATGGGTGATTATGACCACGGATACAGCAATAAACTATCTGTAATTGATATGAATACTTTTACAGAGAACAAACAGATAGATGTTGCCCTAAATATGTCAAAAGTTCGCCCCACAGATGATGGCAAACTGCTGATTAACTCTTTTGGTAATTATTATGATGTGCCAGGGCGTTTAGTTGTCTTTGACCCTGTGTCAGAAACAGTGGTCAAGAGTTTTGATATTCCTGTATTGGGAATGGATGTTTATAACGGCAAATGCTACTGCTTTACACAAGAGTATGATGAGTCTTGGAACACTACATACAAGTTTTACACCATAGATTTGGCTACGTACGCTTTAGGTGGTTCTCCTATAACAGACGGAACTGAAAGCGGAATGCAGAACCCAAGTAACATTGCCATTGATAATAGAAACGGTAATTTCTATATCTGTGATGCGGCAGACTATGTGACCCCAGGCACCGTTACCTGTTACAGCTCAGAAGGCAAAAAGCAGTGGACAAAAACCGCAGGAGATATACCGTACGCTATCGCGTTTAAATAGTTGACACTGTCAACTGTCCACTGTCCACTAAAATAATAATGTACCCTAAAATCTACATATTACTGTTTCTCTTTATTTCCACACTGACATTGTGGAGTGCGGAGATAGACACCACTAAGGTGTATGAACTGCAGGAGGTGTGCTTCTCACCAAAGAGAATACGCAGGGATATTGTGCCGTTCCAGCGTATGGATTCAACGGTAATAGAAAGCCTTGGCTGTCAGAGTGTGGCTGACGCCATAAGGTTTTTCTCCGGGGTACAGATTAAGGATTATGGTGGCGTAGGTGGCATAAAGACAATTAATGTCCGCTCTATGGGAACTAACCAGATGGGCGTGTTCTATGACGGCATTCAACTTGGCAACGCACAAAACGGACAAGTGGATTTAGGACGGTTCTCACTTGACAACATAGAGGCAATAGACCTTTATAATGGACAAAAAGCAGACGGACTGCAATGTGCAAAAGACTACGGGGCGGCAGGAACCATATACATAACAACTAAAAAGCCTTCATTTAGTAATGGCAAAGGCTACACTGTTGATGTAAAGATGAAGGCAGGCAGTTTTGGTCTTGCAAATCCAAGTATTACCTACAGTCAAAAATTGGGGAAGTCTGTAATACTTACACTTAGTGCTGAATACACCTACTCAAACGGCAAATATAAATTCCGTTACAAGAAGACCGCTCCTGACGGAACAACCTTGTATGATACCACCGCCATAAGACAGAATGCAGATATTCAAGCAGTTAGAACAGAAGCGGCACTCTTTGGTTCAGTAAAAAACGGAGAGTGGAATGCAAAGGTATATAATTACTATTCAGACAGGGGCTTGCCAGGCTACATAGCCCGTAACGTTTTCTCCCACTCCCAACGCCAATGGGATGACAATTTTTTTGCTCAGGCTTCATACAAGCAAACATACATTGACGGCAAATTAGGCTTTCAGGCAAAGGCAAAATATGCCTACGACTACACCCGATACCTTGACCCGGACTCCACTCACTTTCAGGTGGATAACAAGTACCGTCAGCAGGAGGCATACGTATCGGGGGCATTGAATTATAGGATATTTTGGTGGTGGGACGTATCGCTTGCCGCTGATTTTCAATACAATTATCTGAACTCTGACATAAAGAACTTTGCATATCCCTCCCGATATACAGAATTGGTGGCTATAGCAACCTCATTCAAACACCCGAATGTAAAGTTTCAGGCAAGCGTACTTGGAAATTTTGTGCAGGATAAAGTTAAGAGGGGAGCGTCAACAACCCCATACAATGTGTTCACCCCAACAGCAATGCTAACTGTAAGACCTGTGGCAAAAGTGGCGTTTGACATTAGGGCGTTTTATAAAAGGGCGTTCCGTATGCCTACATTCAATGATTTGTACTATGCCACAGTAGGAAGCACCGCCCTGAAACCTGAATATGTTGACCAATATGACGTAGGTCTTTCTTATCAATACTCAAAACCAGCGGACATATTCAATAACTTTGCGGTGCAAATTGACGGTTATCATAATAGTGTAAAAGACAAGATTGTGGCTATTCCTGCCGCAAATCCGTTCCGCTGGCAAATGAAGAATTATGGAAAGGTGAGCATTACAGGAGTTGACGTATCGGTTGATATGGGATTGCAGTGGTGTAAATATTGGAATCTTGGAGTCAGGCTTGCCTATTCATATCAGGTGGCGGCAGACCAAAGTTTTGACAAATCAAGCCCTTATTACGGCGGACAATTGCCATATACCCCTTGGCACAGCGGTTCTGCTATTCTGAACATAGCATACAAGACTTTGTCATTGAACTACAGTTTTATATATACAGGAGAAAGATACACATCATCTGCAAACATTCCTATAAATTATGTAGAGCCTTGGCAAACGCATGATGTGGCTGTTTCATACACTCACCCTTTCAAAACTTGGAAACTGCATACATCTGTGCAGGTGAATAATATCTGTAATCAGCAGTATGAGGTTGTGCGTGGCTACCCTATGCCGGGAACAAACTTCCGCATAATTTTAGGGGCAACCTTTTAATAACAGTTAAAAAATCATAATAATTAGAGTTATTTGATTCTAATTTATTAAATTTGTAGTTTCAAAGAATATGAAACTATGAAAAAAGACACTTTAATGTTCATAATAAACCCAAAGGCAGGTGGCTACAAAGAGTCTGTTTGGGAGAATGTGGTTGTTACGCTTGATAAAAACAGTTGCGATTTTGATTACTATAAGACAAAATCTGAGGGTGATGCAACCCGCAAGGTTCAGGATTTGATAAAGGAGGGGTATCGGCATTTTGTGGCAATAGGCGGCGACGGCACTATAAGTGAGATAGTTAACGGCATGATGATGCAGAATTTTGTGGATTATGATGAGCTGCTACTTAGTGCCATATCGTTTGGAACAGGAAATGATTGGGTACGCAGTTATGGTCAAAGCAAGGATTTGAATGAGGCGTTGAGGGGTGTGCTTTTTGGCAAAATAAGAACTCAGGACGTGGGTTTGATTCACTATTATCAGAATGGAGAGCATAGGCGTAAGTATTTTATGAATGCGGCTGGTTTTGGCTATGATGCACAAATTATACAAGCCACTAAAAATATGACATCAAAGCAGCGTGGAAGCAAGACTGCGTATCTTGGCAGTTTGCTCAAGTGCCTCTTCAAAACAAAGAAGATAGACTACACTTTTAAGCATGATAACGGAGAGTTTACTGAACATACCTTGTCAGTAAGTGTGGGTAATGGCAGGTATACAGGAGGTGCAATGCTTCAAACCCCCGATGCTGTGATTGATGACGGACTGTTTGACGTATCGGTGTTTGGAGATGTAAGTAAATTTGCTGTAATTGAGAACGTCAAGCGTCTTTATGCTGGTACAATTAAAGAGTATAAAAACCCACACATGATATATTTCCGTACATCAAAGTTACGTATGGAGGCACCCGTTGAAACAATTTGTGAAATTGACGGAGAGTTGATAGGCTCCGCTCCGTATGACATTGAGATACTGAAAGGTGCATTGCGTGTAAGAATTTAGTTTTAGGCAAATGATAAAAAAATTATCTTTAATATTGTTTTTTTTGTGTGTAGTCATGGGTGTATCCGCCTTAGAAACTGATGTTAACATTGACAGCATTAAGGCTGCTGTAAAGGCGGAAAAGAAAGAGAAGATAAAACAGGAATGGAATACACATTTTAAGTTCTATGGTTTTGTCAGGAACTACCTTACATACGATTCCCGTCAAGGATATGCCGCCAATGAGGGTCTCTATTATTTTGTGCCAAAAGATGTTTTGCTTAATCAGTATGGTCAGGACTTGAATGCTACTCCTGAGTTCAGATACCTTAACATTACAACAAGGGTTGGTGTCAACATGTTTGACTACAAATATAAGCATACATATTTTACAGCAAGAATTGAGTGTGATTTTGCTTTTTCAATAGCGGCAACGGCGGCGGTGGCATTAAGATTAAGGCACGCTTGCTTTACTATGACTTGGAAGGACTTGAAAATGTATAAGGATAAGACGGCTGAAGTAAGTTTGCTTATGGGACAGTATTGGCATCCTATTTCCATAGGATACGCTGATATCATGAGTTTTGAAACAGGTTCTCCGTTTGATGTGGCAAACCGTGCTCCTCAAATTACAATGGATGCCACACTTAACAGGAAATTTACAATAACGGGTTCATTGATTGCTCAATTCCAATACGCCTCAACAGGACCAAACGGACCATCGTGGAACTATCAGAAATATGCACTTACGCCAGAGGCATTTGTGGCATTTACATACTTTAATAAAGGGGTTACGGCAAGAGCAGGTGTTAATGTAACCAGCATAAAGCCAAGAAAGTCAGGACTTGATGCAAATGGGGTTGAAGTTCTTGTAAATGACAGAATAACAACATTCTGCCCATATCTGTTCCTTGAATACAAGTATAAGGATTTGGTTTTAAGTGCAAAAACCGCATACGGACAGGCAGGGGAGCAGATTAACCTTATGAGCGGATATGGAGTTTCAAAAATGAACCCTGACGGAAGTTGGGAATATACGCCTATGCAGAGCAGTGCCACTTGGGGTTATATTCAATATGGTAAAAAGTATATTGGCTCAGTTTTTGGAGGCTATTTTAAGAATTTTGGTACAACCACCTCTATGGTTGATACAGACCCAAAGCATTTTTTTGTCAATCCATTCTGTGACCCCGGACTGATGGCAGCATGGAGAATAATTCCGTCATTCAAGGTTAAATTAGGTAATTTCCTTTTTGGTGTTGAGTATCATTACACTGCCGCCCAATATGGTAAAAATGTCAATAATTATGGTCTTGCAACCACTGATTTGCACTGGGTGGGGAATCATCGTGTGCTTGCAATGTTCCAGTATGAATGGTAATAAATAATATGGAGATTGCATTAATTTGTCTGTTGGTTGTATGTTTGGCAGCGGCTGTGTTGTTGCTACTGAAGTTGCGTAAGACTGAATCGGCTTTGGCTATGAATGTTGAAGCCAAAATTAAGGCTGAAAAGGAGTTGGAAGCACTGAAAACGGCTCAACAGAGCATTGATGTAATCCGCTCACAAATGGAGGCTCAGGCAAAGGAGTCAAGGGCTCAACAACTTGAGGCTTTGGAGGCAAAGTTCTCTAAGGTTACTGAAGAGTTGTTAAAAAAACGTGAGGAGGAACTCTCTAAAAACAATGACATAAACATGTCATCAATAGTCAATCCTCTTAAAGAGAAACTTGAGGAGATGCGTAAGGTGGTGGAGGAGAGCCAACGCTCAATGGCTGACAATACCAAGGAGCAGGAGGGTACAAGAACAAGCATTAAGTCAAATATTGACACACTAGTGGAGAAGGTTTTGATGGTAAGTCAGAGTGCAGACCGTCTTTCAAAAGCCCTTACCACTGAAAATAAGACACAAGGTAATTGGGGTGAGACACAACTTGAAATGCTGTTGAAGGCTCAAGGAATGGAGGAGGGACTGCATTATGATAAGCAGGAGGTTATCAGAGATGCCAAAGGTAATGTGGTTACGCCTGAATCGGGCAGTAGAATGCAACCTGATGTCATACTGCATCTTGATGAAACGCGTGAACTTATTATTGATGCCAAGGTTTCACTTGCAGCATACGTTGAGTATTGCAACGCCGCTTCTGAAGGGGATAAGCAACTTTATCTTGCACAGCATATTCGCAGTGTAAAAGACCATGTTAAGGAACTTGCAAAAAAAGACTATTCATCATATATAAAGCCTCCAAAACAGAGTTTGAACTATGTTATGATGTTTATGCCTGCTAATGGAGCCCTTCAACTTGCACTTGACAACGAACCTTCACTTTGGCGTGAAGCCATAAATCAGGGTGTGTTTATAGTGGGGGAGCAGAATCTGTTTGCCGCCCTGAAAGTGGTGCAGCTTGCATGGATACAGATAACCCAGAACGCCAATCACCAGCAGGTATATGAACTTGCCGATGAACTTATTGACAGGGTAGGTATGTTTTTGGAAATGTATGATAATTTAGGAAAACATTTACAAAAGGCTTCTGAGGTGTATGTAGATGTAAAGAAAAAGGCAACAGAAGGGCAAAGCATACTTACTTCAGCAAAAAAACTTGTAAAGTTAGGTGCACAGCAGAGTAAGAAGCACCCTTTGCCTGCCGCAGAAGCGGATTTTTTACAAATTGATGGAAATAATGACAAAGAAAAGAGGTAGTAATAAAAATTTTTATTACCTTTGCCGTCGCTATTGAAAAAATCACAACATTGCCCAGGTGGCGGAATTGGTAGACGCGCTGGTCTCAAACACCAGTGGATTCACTTCCATACCGGTTCGATCCCGGTCCTGGGCACGATATTAATTTTATTTTTTTAGATTATGAAAAAGAATTTACTTTTAGTTGCAGCAATGCTGCTTATGTCAACAGTTGCCGCTTTTGCACAACCACGTGCGGTTGGTCTTAGGCTTGGTTATGGTGTTGAGGCTTCTTACCAACATTCATTGGGAGCATCAAATATGATTAACTTAGATGCCGGTGTTCCTGGCTTTGCAGGTGTTGAAGCAGCATGTACATACGATTGGATTAACCCAGGAGGTGTAACCATTCCTTGGGATAAGAAAGGTGAGTGGAATTGGTATGCAGGTGTTGGTGCCGGACTTGGTTGGTACTGGACAGGCGATGGTGCAATGTCAGTAGGTGCTGCAGGTCGCATAGGTGTTGAGTATAACTTTTGGTTCCCGTTACAGTTATCTGTAGATTGGCGTCCTATGGTTGGTCCATATTTTGGATTTAATGGTGGTGGAGTAGGCTTTAATATTGCAGGTCTTTACGCAGGTGCTATTGCCTTAGGTGTACGTTACAAATTCTAAAGGGTAGATTTTCATAGTTGTAAGTTAATAAATTTTAAAAAATTGGTGAAATTGCCCTTCCTTTGTAAAAATGGAAGGGTGATTTTTTTACACTAGTTATGATGAAAGCAAGAATTACCGCTATTATATTAGTCTTTTTCAGTACTGTGCCGCTATTTGCCCAATTGACGGGAATGGTTGACGGCTCAGGTTTATGGAATTTCAGTAACGGACATAAAGAGGATGTAACATTCAAAATAATGTATGATACCGCCAAGTATCATATAGGCTTTAATTTGGAGGGCGGTCACCATTATGTCCCCACTCAGGAATACTCCCTGACCACTGAAATGAAGCAGCGGGACTCATTCTATGGTAAAACTGAAACAAAAAACCTGTTTGACCGCAATTGGAATGTGAAAACAGGGTTTGACTTTGGTTTTGACATTCATCCGCAGGATAAACTTAAAGTCTCCTTGCAATACCAATACTCAGGCAGTAAGGACCATCCTGAACTTGCCACAGTACGCTATGAACAGAACGGTGATTCTGCTAATGGCAACCAAGTTGACAGCACATCAATGCAGAGTCACAAAATCACCCCTAATTTTGAATATGTCCATACATTTGCCAAGCAGGATAATAAAATCACTCTGACAGGTTTCAGCCTCATTAACCTTAAATATGAGGATATGTTGCGTAATACAACAGGTAAATTCTATTCTCAAGATAAACGCTATGGTACCGCAAACTCCATCAACGATGCCGATTCAAAACTTACCCTGCATTATGATGACAAATCACTTGCAAAGGTTGAGAACCTTGTTTTAGGTACTGGTTTGGACTTTATATGGCATACTGATATGGATATCTATACAGGCAGGAACTATGTAGGAGGGCAATGGAGAGACTCTACACGTTTGGACCGCTCTTACCTATATAACTCATTTGCCATAGAGCCGTTCATTAACATATCTTACAAATATAAAGGATTGGAGGTATATGTAAATGAGCGTGTACAGTGGTATTATCATGAATTGATGGACCAGCTGACAGAAAGGAAATCAGAGGAATACCAATTCCGTAAATCACAGTTTCAGAATATTTTGGCAGGAGGCATAGGGTACAGATTCAATTCACGTCACTTGTTATCATTGGACTACAAGAGAACTCTTTCCAGACCTGATTATGAGAAGTTGAACCCTGCGGTCACTCTTGGAAAGTCTGACGGAGAGTATTTTATAGGTAATCCTGACCTTAGACCGCAAACCACTGACGATGCAGGCTTTACATACGCCTTTACAGCAGAGCATTTTGGGGTTGACCTTACTGTAGGCTATCGCTACACTAAGGATAAGGTTGAGAAGGTTATCACAGACAATGTGCCTGAAGATAAGAAATTGGGAGATGGAATATACTTTACCTACATCAACGCCAACCAGCAGCACACAGGTGGAGCCAAACTTAACTTAAAAGTTGATTATGATGCTGTAAAAGCCAAGATGTGGGTGGCAACATTCTATGATACATTTATAAAAAACGGAAAGGTGGACAAAACTGACTTTAACTATGAAGTGGGCATCAGCCTTGATGCAGCCCTTACACCTACCCTTCACTTGAATTCAGATTTGACATATCGTAGTGCCAAGCAGTCTGCCTATAACCTTAAGGGTGAATATATAGGTGCAAATATAAAATTAGTGAAGACATTTATCAAAACTTTGGATTTGTATATCCAGGTTAATGATTTGGTGGACAAACCTGATGTAGAGCAAACTTGGAATGAGGCGTACACCTACTATAAAGAGACAGATAAATATTTGAACAGACGTTCCATTTTAATTGGTTTGACATATAATTTCTGATGAAAAAGGCATTAAAAATCATAGGTATCTCACTTGCATCGCTTGTGGTGCTGGTTATTTTGGGTGTTACGGTGGTTATTTATGGCGTTTTTACCCCAAAACGTCTGACACCGGTTGTTAATCAGGTGGCAGACTCGCTTCTGATAGCCCCTCATAGCCTTGATAGGGTGGAGCTGACTTTCTGGAGCACATTTCCGCATTTTGGATTGGAGTTGGAGAATTTATGTATTGTCAATCCTAAGCCGGAGGCTCCTTCCGATACTCTTATTTGTGTGCCGTCATTGGTTGTGGAACTGAACACACAGGCTCTTATAGAGAATAAGCAATTGCTTATAAATGAGATAGATATCAATGACGGTTTCATCAGCCTTTTCATAGATTCTGCAGGAGTTGGGAACTATGATGTTTTCAAACTTCCTGCTGACACTGCACAGACAGACAGTAGTGCGGTAATGTTGCCGTTCACTATCAGTTTGGAGCGTTTGCGTTTAGGTTTGAAGCATATAGATTTTGTATCGTTGCAGGACAGTCTGTTCTTTAAGAATGCAAACCTCTCTTTTGATACAAAACTTAATATGGATTCCACCCTGTTTCCTATTGTGGCGGATATTAGCAAACTTGAATTGAATATGCAGGATTTGCACGCCTCATTGCATGGAAATGTTACAGTGGCTGATTCATTGGTTGTACATGCTGATAAATTGGATGTATCACTTGACAAACTTGCTCTCCATACTGACGGTAATTTTGCCATGTCACTTTCTGATGGTGGAATCAACACTGATATAAAACTTTCAGTTCCTGACTGGACTGTTGCCAACGCACTATCTGCGTGCGGATTACCTGTTTGGAATTGCTTGCCGTCACTTCAACGCACAATGGTCTCAATTCCGTCTATGTTGCCTGACAGTCTGAGCCTTGCCGCCACACTGAATCTTTCAGCACACATATTCGGCTCTTTTGACAGCCTCACCTTGCCTAAGGCCGATGCCGTCATAACACTATCTGACATAACTGCAAGTTATGATACCGCCCGCGTTCCGTATCTGCTTGACAGTGCACTTGTAGATATCTCAGTTCACGCTGACCTGATGCACCCAAAGAGGTGTAATGTAACAGTTAATGATTTGCACGCGTCAGCCCATTCCCTTTATAACCCCGATACGGAAAAGCCTATGACATTGGCTGTCAGCGGTACTCTGACTGATATATTCCCTAAGGACAATTGGAAAGAATTGGACCCGTTCATTAAAATGAATATAGATGTTTCAGCCGATATACGGGAAGGCAATCCATATTTGCAGGGTATTTTGGACTCTACGGTTCTAATGTTGCCTGAATTGGTTTACAATATACATAATTCATGGCTTCCAAATGGTAATAGTACAGCCCGTGCAGCCGCCGCCCTTGAGCAATTTAAGAAACACGGTAAAAACACTGACGGCATACAGGACTATGTAAATGGCGGTCTGTCTCTTCATAGTGTCTGGCATGGGAACCGCTTGAGCCAATTCAGTAATGTGGATATTAATCACTTGACCAATAATATAGTGCTTGCAATCAATGACTTTAGTGTCAATTTGGATAAGGATTGCAAATTTGGTATCGATAGTCTTAAACTTACTATTGACTCTCCTGTTTCTGACTCTGTAAAGAAAGTGATACGCAGTATGGGCAGCAAAGGACGCACTGAAAATGTGCAGAACCTGATAAACTATGCCTTCAAATTAAATATTGACAATGTTTCCGCTTCTCTGCCTGATTTGACAGTCAAGGTGCCTGGAATTGACCTTGATTATATGGGTGAGTTTGACCCTGATTCCGTTAATAAGGAGATTGAGACAAATCTGAGCAACTTAAAATTGCAGGATTTGACGGTTCACATAGACTCTGAGTATATTTGGCTGAAACAGCCCATGATTGATGTTAAGTTAAGGGGGCAGGATAACGCTCCTTGCCGCAAGCAGTGGGAGTATCTGATTGCCTCTGACAGCCTACGCTATACTATGCAGTCAGGACATGAGTGTATAGTGGCAGGTAACCTGCGATATAATCTGATAGAAAGAGAACAAAAGGACACATCAAACTACTATCTGCAATGGAAACCTGAAGCACGTCTGACATTGGCTAATTTTCACGGAGATGCCGTTGATAGTGATATAAAGGTTGATATGCCGTTGTTGGACGTAAATGTTAAAAGACAAGATTACTATATAAACCGTAGCCGCATTGCCATAGGCAACTCTGATTTTTCTCTTACAGGCTCAATTAAGAATGTGGGTCTATGGCAAACACACAAGGGCAAACTAACGGCTGACCTGAAGTTCAAGTCAGACTATACAGATGTTGATGAACTTATTGATATATGCCAAAAACTGTTGGCTCTGCGTACCTTGTATGGCTTTGAAAATGAAGAGGAAAAGACAGAAACACCCAAACAGACAGTTGATGATAACACACCAAAGGCGCTAATATCATTGCCTACTGATATGGACGTGGTGCTTACGGCAGGAATTAACCGTTGCCGCGTGTTCCGTCAGAACGCCTCAGACCTGCATGCAGACCTCTATATGCATGATGGTGAAGCCACTCTGCAAAATGTCACTTTCAAAAGTGATGCCGCCAATCTGAATCTTGACGCCCGTTTGGTTGCCCCTGTAGAGCCTGGTAAGGCGGTACCTGACAGTTCTTATTTAGGTTTTAATTTTGATATGCGTGATATAGATATTGCCAAGGTGGTGGACATTGTTCCTAAAGTGGATTCCGTAATGCCTATGCTACGTGCCTTGTCTGGTAAAGTTGATGTAAACCTTGTATATTCAATGCGGTTTAATAAAGACCAAATGCAAAAATCAGACAATAATTTTGCCTCTTTGACCCTTGAAGGCAGACAACTGAAACTGATTCCAGGTGATATATATCATACAATTGCTGTCATACTTGCCCTTAAAGACAAGTCAGACGGTATAATAGATTCACTCTATGCTGAGGCTAAGATGGTTAATGATACCGTAATGGTTTATCCGTTCCTTCTTGCACTGGATAAGGTGCGTGTTGCTGTTGACGGAACCAATATGCTTGATGATGAAGGCAATTTGGCTTCCATAAAGTATCACGCCTCTATGTACAAGCCATTAATAGCAGGTGTTAATATTTTTGGACCTCTTGATAATCTTCAATATAAAATTGTACTGCCAAAATATGGCAGGTCTTTCACTCCTGTACGGTATTACACCACAGAACAGCAGTCTCAAACTTTGGAAAAAGAGATAGAGGATGCCGCCAAAATGGTTCTTGACATTATAAAAAACCCATAAATATCAGCACAAATGAAAAAAGTATTTTTGGCACTGATGGCTATAGCCGCCATTGCTTTGACAAGTTGTAAACCAAAATCAGAGCCTCAGTCACAGGAGAGCGAAGATATTATAGTTTATGGCAATATTTACACTGCTGAGACAGACTCCACTAAAGCCCCTGATTCGCCTGATTACTACAAAATGGCAAAGGCAATGGTCATCAGAGATGGTAAATTCCTATATGTGGGAACAGTAGAGGAGGCGGAGAAGTTGAAAACTGACAACTGCCGTATCATTGACCGGAGGAATAGCGATGGTATCATTATTCCAGGTATGACAGACGGTCACGCCCACTATCTGCTGAAATACATCAATGAGCAAATGAAGGAGAATACCCTCCAATTTACTGAGGACCAGGAATATGAGCAAGTTATTGCTCTGGTGCGGGATTTTGTGGAGACAGCCAAGAAAGAGGGCAGACAATTAGAATATGTCTATGGTGAGGGATATGACCCAATCAAGATGGAAAAAGAGGGTAAAGACCAACGCCATAGAAAGGACTTGGATGCTATAACTACTGACATTCCTATTTACCTCACCGGTTATGACCACCATAGCACGCTTGTAAATACCCGTTGTATGATAAATGCCGGCATTTTAGATGAGGACGGAAATGAAAAACGTACACAAGTGGCGGGTGGATTTATGTATCGTGATGATAAGAACAAACTGAATGGTGTGTTTGCGGAACGTGCCATATCTCTGCTTCAGGGACCAGGTCTTAACAATAAGATGCATCCTACCTCCACTCAAGTCTCAAATGCTATCGGCAAAATGCAGGAATACCTGCTGTCAGTAGGCATCACCAATATCATTGAGGGGTGGGCAAACAATTACGGTGCCGATGACGTGTCTGTTTTCCAGGCGTTAACCACACTTGATGCTGGTAACAATTTGCATCTGAATGTCTCTCTTACATACGAGATTGAGCCGTGGTATAATGACAATGACCCATTCTGCTATGTGCAAAAAGCGGCACTTGTACAGCAAAACTACCAATCAAAGCACGTTCACCCTGACTACATAAAACTATTTATGGACGGATGCGTGGAGATGGGTACCGGATTTTTGATAGGTAAATATAACGGTGGAGGTGTAAAGGATAGTATATTCTCCGGTCACGGCACCGCACTATGGAGTCAGGAAGCCACTGATAGAATTGTTAGGTCCGCTAATGATGCCAACCTGTCTGTACATACCCACGCTATGGGAGACGGAGCCGTGCATCGCTGCGTGCTGGCTTACAGTACCAATGGCAAAAAGGAGATGAGAAACAGCATCTGCCACCTGCGTAATGTAATTGCTGAAGATTATGCTTTAATAAAGCAGAATGATATTGCGGTTTCATCCAATATGAATTGGCATTGTTTTACGGAATCGGCTACCAAAAGATTTGCTGAAACTATGCCTGCTCCGTATGATACTAAGGCATATCCTATGAAATCTTTCTTTGATAACGGCATCTTGGTCAGTCAGTGTACTGACACCCCGGCTGATAATGGTATTAATTACCCTTTCTATTGTATGCAGGTTGCCCTAACCGGTGCGTATGAGCCAAGTTCTTACATTTGGGATAAGGATGAACTGATTAACCGTTACCAATTTCTGCAAGCCGCAACTTACAACGGGGCATGGGAGTTACGTTTGGAGAAGGAGCGTGGCAGTATCAAGGAAGGCAAATATGCGGATTTTGTAATCTTAGACAAAAATGTATTGACTTGTGATGTGCAAACGCTTGAAAATGTGCAAGTTCTATACACGTTCTTTGAAGGGAATGAAGTTTATCCCATAAAATAGCAGACCATCGTAAATTTTATATATCTTTGCAGTCAATTATATTTAATTAACTATGATAACATTTACGGTTTCTTTAGTATGTTTGGTCTTAGGATATCTGTTCTACGGTAAATTCCTGTCCAAACTGATTAAACCTGAAGTTGAGAAACCAACTCCAGCCGTAGCACACCCTGACGGTGTGGATTATGTGCCTCTACCTAAATGGAAGGCTTATACAATTCAGTTCCTTAACATTGCAGGTACGGGCCCTATTTTCGGTGCCATAATGGGTGCCAAGTTTGGTGTCTCAGCATACGTATGGATAGTTGTGGGCTGTATTTTCATAGGTGCTATGCATGACTATATTTCAGGAATGCTCTCACTGCGTAATGACGGTATGAGCCTGCCTGATATAATAGGCAAGTATTTAGGCAATATAGCAAGAATAAGCACAATGTCTTTCATAGTGATTATGATGTTTTTTGTGGGTGTGTTCTTTGTTTTCGCCCCTGCAAATCTTCTGAAAGGTATCTTCCCCGATACTAACATAATGGCGTGGATATACGGTATATTCGCCTACTACATATTGTCTACATTGGTTCCCATAGATAAACTTATTGGTAAGTTATACCCTATATTTGCACTTGCACTGCTGTTTATGGCTGTAGGTATTTTAGTTATGCTTTATGTAAAGCACCCTGCAATACCGGAAATTTATGATGGCTTTAAGAGTTTTAATCCGGGAAAACCACTCTTCCCGTTGCTGTTTGTTACAATATCATGCGGTGCGGTTTCAGGTTTTCATGCCACTCAATCACCGCTGATGGCAAGATGTCTTACAAGTGAAAAGCAAGGTAGGACTGTATTTTATGGTTCTATGATTACAGAGGGTGTCATTGCCCTTATTTGGGCTGCCGCCGCAAACGCATTCTATATTGAGCACGGATATGACTCTACAGAGAGTGCCGCCGCCATAGTCAATTTTGTGGCACAAGACTGGTTAGGCAGAATAGGTGCCATATTTGCAATTTTAGGTATAGTTGTATGTCCTATATCCTCTGGTGATACGGCGTTCCGCTCCATCCGTCTTATGGTGGCTGATGTACTGCACTTGGAACAAAAACCAATTCAGAACCGTCTTACTATATGTATTCCTCTTTTCATTGCCGCTTTTGTGGTTCTGCTTATGAATATGAACGGAGTGGAGGCGTTTGAGATTATGTGGAGATACGTATCGTGGGCAACACAGCAACTTGCAACTATAACACTTTGGGCTATAACCGTATATCTTTACAGAATAAAAGGGGCTTGGCACTATATATCTTTAATACCTGCAATGTTTATGACAATGGTTGCCATCTCATATTTCATAGTGGCGCCTGAGTGTCTGGGACTAATGCAGTATTATAACTTTGCGTTATGTTTTGCCGCCGCCGTTACCATAGCATTGTATGTTCTATTCTTTAGAAAAGAGAGGTTATCACACTAAAAAAGAAGACTTTATGGAAAAATTATCTAAACAAGAACATTTGAATGGGTTGTTGGCACTTAGTCCGGTGCTGTTGTTTGAGATTTTATTTTTTGGCTTTATGTGGGTAAGCGGGGATTTTGGTGAAGTCCCTGTTCTGCTATGCTTTATCATTGCTTCAATGTATGCGGTGTTCATTATGCGTCGTATGCCCATTGATGAACGTATCAATGTCTTTGCCACTGAAATGGGGCGAAATGACATAATTCAGGTCATACTTATACTTGTTTTTGCCGGTGGTTTTGCCGCTGTGGCAGAGAAAGCCGGTTGTCTTGATGCCGCCATTCAGTTCTCATTGTCAGTGTTCCCCGCCCGTTTTGTTTTTGTCAGCATTTTTGTGGCAACCTGTCTGCTTAGTTTCTGTATTGGTTCCGCTATGGGCTGTGTGGTGGCCATTGCACCAATTGCTGTTCCATTGGCTCATATGTGCGGATTGGATGAAACCATATTGTCAGCGGCGGTTGTGGGTGGCGCCATGTTTGGAGATAACCTAAGTGTTATTTCTGATACCTCAATTGCCGCCAGCCGTTATACTGGTTGCACCCCAAAACAGAAGTTCCAACATAACTGGCCGATAGCCGTACCTGCGGCATTGATAACGGCTCTCGTCTATCTGCTGATTGGATTGAATGTTACCGGAACAGAAACGGTTGCCAAACCGTTTGAGTGGTTTATGCTTACGCCGTATGCGGTTGTTATTGTAGCGGCTATATGCGGTATGAATGTGTTGCTTGTACTGTTGCTTGGTGTGTTTGTGGCTTGGGGAATAGGGTGTTGGCAAGGTGCTTTCACTTTTACAGGTGGAGCACAGATATTGTCTGACGGTCTTACCGGTTCTGGAGGTTTCTGCCTGTTTATTCTTATGGCTGCCGGTCTGGTGGCTATTATACAAAGAATGGGTGGTATATCGTATGTATCGCGTCTAATAGAGCAGGTGGTTCATTCCCGTAAAGGTGCCACCATTGCCACTGCCATTGCTTCCGGTTTATTGACAGCCAGCACAGCAGTGAATACGGTAGCCATCATTGCCGCTTCCAGTATAGGTGTGCGTTTTGCTGACAAGTTTGGAATATCACGTCCTAAGATTGCGTCTATACTTGATATGTCGGCTTGTTGTGCTCAGGGAGTGATTCCATACGGTATACATCTTATTGCGGTTGCCGCACTATCGGGAATTAATCCTATGAGGATAGTGCCGTGGATGCTATATCCGTTCATACTCTTTATCGGTGTTATTATCTATTGTCTTCTTCCGGAGAGGAAAGCAAGTGTCTCAGTCTTCAATTGTAAAGATTGATAAGGACAGCCGTGATATTGAGATTAAATTGAGCAA
>JAKSNZ010000014.1 GCA_024405855.1 Paludibacteraceae bacterium | reverse complement strand
CTATTGTTAGAATATGAATCTTATGGCTTGCACTTTTAATGCCTTGCAAGCAATTTACCATACTTTAATAGCTTCGTATTGCAAAATTAGGAAATAGAGTAGTCTCACCCAAAGGCTTTTATGGGCTTGTTTTGGTTAGTGGATTTGGTGGTTGTAACCGAAAAATAATGGTAAATTTAGCGGTTATAACCGAAAAATCTTCCAAAATATTTGTTTTTCTCATACAATGTAACTAATTTTGCCACAAAATACCATTATATTATGATACATAGATTATTGACAGATGTACTCAAGGCTTCCTCCTTGCAAAAGATATATGTTATACTTGGACCTCGTCAAGTAGGCAAAACCACTATGCTGGAGCAATTGAAGCAGCCAAATGATTCCATACTGATGATGGATTGTGATAATTATGACGACAGGCTCTTGTTAGAGGATAAAACAAAAACGGAACTGAATAATATGATAGACGGTTATGATGTGGTTATGATAGATGAGGCTCAAAAGGTTACTAATATCGGACTGTCACTAAAAATGCTGGGAGACTTGAAGTCAAGTGCCAGAATATATGTTACAGGTTCTTCATCGTTGCAACTTACCGATGAGATAAGTGAGCCGGCTACAGGACGTTTGCTTGAGTATAAAATGTACCCGATGTCATTAACAGAGATGGCACAGCATACATCTAAAAAAGGAGAACAAAGGCTATTGCAGGTTCGTATGATATACGGTTTGTATCCTGAGGTGGTTACAAATCCCAAAGATGCCAGACAATTACTGCTGACCATAGCCAATAACTATTTGTATAAGGATATATTGGAGTACAAAGGTATAAAAAAACCGGAGTTGCTTAGAAAACTTTTGGTGGCTTTGGCACTTCAATTAGGCAACGAGGTCTCATATAATGAACTTAGCAATATGCTTGGTGTAGATAAGGAGACAGTGGAGAATTACATAGATTTGTTAGAGAAGTGCTTTGTTGTTTTCAGGCTAAACTCATATAGCGGGAACCTGCGGAATGAGATTAAAAAAGGAAAGAAAGTTTATTTCTACGATAACGGGATACGTAATGCAATAATATCAAATTTTGCTCCGTTGGAGTCACGCAACGATATAGGGGCATTGTGGGAGAATCTTATGGTATCAGAAAGAATGAAACATAACGAATATACAGGCAGTTATGCACAAATGTTCTTTTGGCGTACACAGAAACAGAAGGAGATAGACTTGGTGGAGTGGAAAGACGGTATGCTTGATACATTTGAGTTCAAGTGGAAGGAGGGCAAAACCTCAAGTATGCCAAAGGATTTTGCATCGGCGTACCCAAATTCCACATTTAAAACCATAACACCTTCCAACTTCTGGGAGTTTGTGTAAGTCCCCACCAAAGGCTTTTGTGGGCTTGTTTACCAACCTTTAGGAGGGTTGGATGTTTGGCGTTTTACTTGGTCTATAAGGTCGCAGTAGTCACGATACATGTGGTCTGTAATGGTGCATAAGTCATTACATTTGTTATACTGCTCTTTGTTATCTGCGGATGTTAACCATTTACAGGTTTCTTTATTTATTTTGTAAATAATATCTTTGTATGAGTTTGCATATTTCTCAAATTCCGCACGGGTCTTGCAGTCGTCTATTTTAGGGTCATTGACTAACGCTAAAAGCGTGTCTCGCATAGCATACGATGTCTCTTGTAAACGCTTTTTCATAAATTCAGGTGCGTTGTTGTACGATGGCCATAATTGTCGTATGGCATAAGGAAAGTATTTCTCCTCAAATATGTATGTAATGTCTTCAATTTGTTTAAAACTGGCTCTTTTTACTTTTGTGGGGTCTGAATGTTTACGTTTTCCTTCACCTTGAAAAAATCGTTCCAATATATCAAATTTTTCTGCCTCACTCATTTCTTCCTCCTCATTTTCTTCATCCTCATACTCAGAGGTACTCCCTTGCACACTCTTTTTCACCACTTTTACAATGGTATCTGTTTTTACAACTGTGTCTTGTGTTACAACTATTTGTTTGTGGACGGCATTTGTTATGGTATCCGTCTTAAAAACAGTGTCAGTAACTATTACGGGACTTACCTCTTCAGGTGGGGTGGCGGCAGGGTGGTTATTTGGAATGAACCACCAAAGTGCAGCGGCGGCGATAATCATTAGCGGAAGCAGAAACAGCAGTGCTCTGGCTCTGTCTGCCGTGGCAATGGCACTCTTAATCTCAGAAATGTTCCGGTATCGGCGTTTGGGGGTTGTACGTCTGCACTTGCGGCAAATAAATGCGTATCGGTGCGGAAATATTAACCTGATTATATTGCCTAAGGCATAGATGTCTGTAGGTATATGTGTCTCTCCGCCACTTGTCTGCTCAGGCGATGCGTATTGCCTTGTGTAGCCTTGGCTCTTTTCTAAATAGGAATCTGAGTCAGACAAGCCAAAATCTACAAGAACCGCACGGTTCCCCTCTTTCCTGACCATAAAGTTCTGCGGTTTTATGTCATTATGGACAATGCCTTGTGCGTGCAAATCCTCTATGGCTTCAAAAATATCATTCAGAATAAGGGTGCGGGTATTGACATCGGGGTTAGACTGTAGAAATTTTTCAAGGGAGGAGCCTTCAATGTAATCAAGTTTCAGGTAGTAGCCAAGTTGGTCATTATGAAATATGCCGTAAGATTTGACAATATGTTTGCTGCTTGCCTGTGAAAGTATGGTATGCTCTCTCTCCAACAAGGCTTTCTCCTTTGCGTAATTGCCTTGATTCTTGTTGATAGCCTTTATGAAGTAGACTTTGCCGCCTACAGTCTGCCTGTAAAGTTTATGATTTTGAGACAGCGATTTAAGCTCAGTCAGTTGATTGAGTTCCAACTCTTCCGTCATATCAGGTGTGGCGGATGTTATTATTTCAGAAGATTCGCTGGGCTTTGTCATTTCAGATTGCAAAGTAAGTGGTTTTTGACTATCTTTGCAAAAAAAATTATAAACATGGCAACCTCAATTCCGGCATCAACTCCTTCAATATCTGTTTTGATAAAGGCGGTAACTTCAAAATACAATGAAATCAAAAGTGATGATGAAAAGCCTTTGGATACCACAGAAGGCATTTTTACGCTTAAAGATAAGTATTTGAACGCTAAAATCAGCGATGACACCCTCCGCCGTCTTTTGGGGCTTAAATCAGGTTATAAGAGTGTCCGTAAATTTACGCTTGATGTGCTGAGTCAGTTTGTTGGCTATGCTGATTGGGAGGATTTTAATGCCCACTGCTCCGATACTGATGGTGTGCAAAGCTATATCAACACCCAAAAAGCCACCATTGTTTCTGCAAAACTTTCAATAGGAGATAGGGTGGAACTTTCTTGGTTGCCTGACCGTAGATGTGTTCTTGAGTATAAGGGTAAAAACAAGTATGAAGTTATGGAAATCCATAACTCCAATACACTTGCGGTGTCTGACACACTGTGTTTCAGCACCATAACTATTGGTAAGCCAATTCAGGCAGATAACTTGGTTAAGAACGGCGTCAGTTACCAAGGGGTTGTCTTAGGCAAGAAAGACGGCATATCCTATGCCAAAGTAAATTAGTCTTTGAATTTGGCACAAATGAACTCACGGTTCAAGCGTGCTATAGCACTTAGAGGAACGCACTTAGGACATTCTGCGGCACAAGCACCTGTGTTGGTGCAGTTACCAAATCCAAGTTCATCCATCTTGCCAAGCATAGCCTTAACACGGCTTGCAGCCTCAACCTTTCCTTGAGGAAGAAGTGCAAGTTGGCTGACTTTGGCGGCTACAAACAACATTGCAGAACCGTTCTTGCAAGCGGCGGCACAAGCACCGCACCCAATACAAGATGCGTTATCCATTGCCTCATCGGCGTTTTTCTTAGAAATAGGAATTGCATTTGCATCAGGAACACCACCTGTGTTTACAGACACAAAACCACCTGCCTGCATAATTTTATCGTATGCACGGCGGTCAACCATCAAGTCCTTGATTACAGGGAATGCGTTAGAACGCCATGGCTCAACTGTAATGGTTTCTCCGTCATGGAAACGGCGCATGTGAAGCTGACATGTTGTAACTGCACTGTCAGGTCCGTGTGGGTGTCCGTTAATGTAGAGTGAACACATGCCGCAGATGCCTTCACGGCAATCATGGTCAAATACTACAGGCTCTTTCTTCTCAGAAATAAGCTGTTCATTCAGAACATCCAACATCTCAAGAAATGAACTGTCTGTAGAGATGTTGTTGAGTTTGTATGTCTCAAAGTGTCCTTTTGCTTTGGGACCGGCTTGACGCCAAACTTTAAGGGTTATATTAATAGTTTTATCCATAGTGTTTTAGTTTTTATAGTTACGTGTCTTACGTTCTGTAAACTCATAATCAAGAGGTTCCTTAAGCATTACAGGTTCCTTGCCGTCTCCTGTAAATTTCCAGCATGATGCAAATGAGAACTTGTCATCTTGACGGAGTGCCTCACCCTCAGGTGTCTGATACTCCTCACGGAAGTGACCTCCGCAAGACTCTTCACGCATAAGGGCGTCACGAGCCATAAGCTGACCTATTTCAATAAAGTCAGCAAGACGCAGAGCCTTTTCAAGTTCTACATTTAGGTCATCGGCTGTGCCAGGAATAAATACATTACTCCAGAACTCTTTTCTTATCTCATCAATTTTCTTGATAGCGGTTTCAAGACCTGCTTTTGTTCTGCCCATACCTACAAAATCCCACATAATCAGACCAAGTTCACGGTGAATGCTGTCAACAGAACGGTTACCTTGAATTGACATAAGTTTGGCAATCTTATCTTTTACACCCTTTTCAGCCTCCTCAAATTCAGGAAGGTCAGTACTCATGCGTGGAACTGTAATTTGGTCTGCCAAGTAGTTTTGAATGGTGTAAGGAAGAACAAAGTATCCGTCAGCCAAACCTTGCATAAGGGCAGATGCTCCAAGACGGTTTGCACCGTGGTCAGAGAAGTTTGCCTCACCTATACAGAACAAACCTTTAACTGATGTCATAAGTTCATAGTCAACCCAAATACCGCCCATTGTGTAGTGGATGGCAGGGAATATCATCATTGGGTCTTCGTATGGATTTTCATCAACTATTTTTTCATACATTTGGAACAGGTTGCCGTACTTTTGTGCTACAACATCCTTGCCAAGACGCTTGATGGCGTCAGAGAAATCAAGGAATACTGCAAGACCTGTTGCGTTTACACCAAAGCCTGCATCGCAGCGCTCTTTAGCGGCACGGGAAGCAACGTCACGTGGAACAAGGTTACCAAAAGCAGGGTAGCGGCGTTCCAAGTAGTAGTCACGATCCTCTTCAGGAATGTCACGGCCTTTAAGTTTTCCTGCCTGAAGTGCCTTTGCATCTTCAAGTTTCTTTGGAACCCAAATTCTACCGTCATTACGCAATGATTCTGACATAAGTGTCAGTTTTGACTGGAATGCTCCGTGAACAGGAATACATGTAGGGTGAATTTGTGCATAGCAAGGGTTTGAGAAATATGCACCCTTTCTATAAGCCTGCATTGCGGCGGAACCGTTAGATGCCATAGCGTTTGTAGATAGGAAGAATGTGTTGCCGTAACCACCTGTGCCTATTACAACTGCGTGAGCAAAGAAACGCTCAATTCTACCTGTAACAAGGTTACGTGCAATAATTCCTCTTGCTCTGCCTTCAATTACTACAATGTCAAGCATCTCATAACGGGAATACATTTTAACCTTGCCTTTACCTATCTGACGGCTCAATGCTGAATAAGCACCAAGCAGAAGTTGCTGACCTGTCTGACCTTTAGCGTAGAATGTACGTGATACCTGAGCACCGCCGAATGAACGGTTGTCAAGCAGACCGCCGTATTCACGTGCAAAAGGAACACCTTGTGCAACGCATTGGTCAATAATGTTGTTTGATACCTCTGCCAAACGATAAACATTGGCTTCACGGGCACGGTAGTCACCGCCTTTTATTGTATCGTAGAACAAACGATAAACAGAGTCACCGTCATTCTGATAGTTCTTTGCAGCGTTGATACCACCTTGAGCGGCAATAGAGTGTGCTCTACGAGGTGAATCCTGAATACAGAAACTAAGTACATTGAATCCCATTTCTGCAAGTGATGCGGCTGCAGATGCACCTGCAAGGCCTGTTCCTACAACTATAATGTCAAGTTTACGTTTGTTGGCAGGGTTTACAAGTTTTTGATGAGCCTTGTAGTTTGTCCATTTTTCAGCAAGAGGACCTTCAGGTATCTTTGCATCAATTTTTTCTGTCTGCATCTGTTTTGGAGCGTCAACCTTCTTAGGGGTAGCCTTCTCCGTTGTTTCTTTTTTAGTAGCCATATTATGTATGTTTTATTTGTTACTGATTAAATTGCGGCACATGTTGCAGCACAACAATTGCCTGCTACAAAGTAATATACAAGAACAACAAGGAACATAAGCACTATGATAGTGGCAATTATGTTGCTTATACATTTGATACGTGGAAGCCAAATGTTATTGCTCCAACCAAGTGTCTGCATTGCACTCCAGATACCGTGTGTAAGGTGGTACCAAAGAGCAACAAACCAAAGCAGGTAAGGTACAAAGAAGTACCACTGTGCAAAGGTGTATTTTATAAGTTCAACTCCGTTTGCAGGCTCTTGTCCAAGAATCTCAACAAGCTGCATCTTTGCCCAGAAGTTGCAAAGGTGAAGAACTATACCGGCAAGGATAATGAAACCAAGCACAAGCATGTTCATTGAAGACCACTCAACATTGTTTGCACGTGAAGATACGGCGTAACGCTCTTTTCCGCGTGCACGATAGTTGATTATTGACAACACAAATGCATAAAGAATATGCACTACAGCCAGGAATGCAAGCCCAAGTGTTCCTACAAGGGCGTACCAGTTGGCTCCCAAAAACTCGCAAATCATGTTGTAGCCATCTTCAGAGATGATTGCAACAAGATTCATAGTTGCGTGAAAGAGTAGGAACAGTGCAAGACACGCACCTGTGATACTCATCACGAACTTCCTTCCTACAGAAGAATTGAATAACCACATAAATTTAAGATTTTAATTATTAATAATTGAATTTTTTTGTTGTTTCTGCAATATTCTACAAAGGTAGTGTTTTAGACTGATTTTTCCAAAAAAAAATTAATGGAATCAATATCGTCAGGGTGAAACCAATTTATTGAGTTGTCACGATTGAACCAAGTCAGTTGTTTTTTTGCATAATGCCTTGTATTTTGCTTTATTTGTGCAATTACATCTTCTCTTGATGCGGTTTTGCTGTCAAAAAAGTCAAACCACTCCTTAAAGCCCACAGTGTTAAGTGAGTTCAAGTGTCTTAAATGATAAACTGAATGTGCCTCTTCTTCAAGCCCCGATGCCACCATAGCATCAACGCGGGCATCTATGCCAGCATACAGTTCCTCCCGCTGACGGTTAAACCCAATCTTTACAATTTTGAACGGACGCTCCTTTTTTGTACCTGTAAGTATGGTGGAGTAGGGCTTGCCCGTATATATGCACACTTCTAAAGCGTGCATCACGCGTTTTGGGTTCTTTATGTCAACCTTCTCATACCAGACGGGGTCAAGCATACGCAACATTGAAACTATGTGGTCAAGCCCTCTTGTATTGTATAGTTGCAGAACATTGTCACGCGTTTCTTCGTCTACTCTTGGTACATCATCCATTCCGTTGCATACGGCATCAATGTACATCATTGAACCTCCAACCATCAGTGCGTAATCTGATTTTTCAAAAACAGAGTCAATTATTTTTAGTGCGTCCAGCTCATACTGACCTGCACTATAATAGTCAGTCAACTCCTTTTGAGCAATGAAATAGTGCTTTACTTGATTTAACTGTTCTGTTGTGGGTGCGGCGGTGCCAATAGGAATACCCCTATAAATCTGCCTTGAATCGGCTGAAATAATAGGGGTATCAAGAGTTTTTGCAATATTTATACTCAGTGCTGTTTTACCAACACCTGTAGGACCAAGGAGTACAAACAGTGTCTTCCCGTCCATAATATGCTACCTCAGGTCATTGAGGTCATCATCAAAGTTCAAATCAGAGAAACTATCGCTGTCAAGCTCATCCATATCAAAGTTCTCATCGCCGTAGAAGTTCTCATCAATGTCATCACCGGCAGGCACTCCACCTTTGACTGATTTTAGAATGTCACTAAGGTCTTCAATCTGATATTGCTCAGGTGGGTTTCCTGTTGAGGCAGTGCATTTAGGTTCATCCATATCCTTACCGGGAACAATCTCCTTAAGTTGTATGTAGAATGCACGGTCTGTAATGTTGTCAAAAACATACATCAGTTTTTGGTCTTCATCACTGATTAGCTCACTAAGTGCAGTCTCATCCATAGTGTATGAGTCATGCTCCATATCGGTCTCCATTTCAATCAGGGAAATCTCCTGCTCTTTTTCCCAATCATCATCACAGGTGAAGAATGATGTGATACCGTCTTTTGTAAAGCCAACTGAATCAAGAATGGCATTGTTGAGGTCAATGAACTTTGCTTCAGAGTCTATGGAGATTTCTCTCATAAACCCTTCAACCTCATTTGAAATCAGAACAAATTTGTAAATCATTGTTTTAATAATCTGTCAAGTTCCTCAACGCTTGCGCGGAAGGTCTTGTCTGTGTCCATAAGGTCCTGTACTGTTTTGCATGCATGCAGAACAGTGGCGTGATTCCTTTTTCCTATGGTTGTGCCAATAGTGGTAAGGGAATCTTTTGTCTTTAGTTTTGCAAAGTACATTGCAACCTGGCGGGCTTGTACTATCTCTCTCTTTCTTGTTTCTGATAGTATGCTTTCAAGTGACACTCCGTAGAAGTCACAAACAATATCCCTGATTTCCTGTACAGTGTAGTTCTTTTGTGATGACGCAACAATGTTACCTATAACCTTGCTTGCAAGGTCAATGTTTATGCTGCGCTGGTTCATTGTTGATTGTGCGACAATTGAAATTATTGTGCCTTCCAAGTCTCTGATGCTGCCGGTAACATTTTCAGCAATGTAGTTAATGACATTGTCTGATATCTTAAGTCCGTCCTTCTCAACATTTGCCTTAAGAATTGCTTTTCTGGTTTCAAAGTCAGGCAATTCAATTTCAGCACTCAGTCCACATTTGAAACGGGTAAGCAGTCTGTCTTCCATACCCTCAAGTTCAGCAGGCTTTTTATCGCAAGTGAAAACAAGTTGCTTGCCCATCTGTTGCAGATGGTTGAATATTTGGAAGAAAATGTTTTGTGTCTGTTTTCTGTTGCCCTCTCCAAACTCCTGTATGTCATCAACAATAAGAACGTCCAATGACTGATAGTAGTTAATGAAGTCATTAATCTGGTTTGTTCTTGCCGCTTCAGTAAATTGTAGTTGGAACAGACTTGACGATATGAACAACACTCTTTTCTGTGGATGCAGTTCAAGAACCTTAAGTCCTATGGCATTTGCAAGGTGGGTTTTTCCAACTCCTGATTTACCATATATGAAAAGTGGGTTGAATATGTTTTTACCGGGTTGGCTTGCAATGTTTATGCCTGCTGTGCGAGGCAGTTTGTTGCAGTCTCCCTCAATGAATGTTGCAAAACTGAATTTAGTGTTAAGGTTACTGTTGAATGTGGATGACGCTACTTTACTGTCAGGAACGATGTCAGTGCCGGGAACATCTGTGTAGCCGCTTTTCTTATTCTCCTTATCAACAGCATATCTGTAAACCAATTTGATTTCCTTTGCAAACACTCTTGCAAGAGTCACTTGCATCAAATCATAATACTTCTCCTCAAGCAGTTCCTTAAAGAAAGCGGAAGGAACTTCAATAGTTAGTGTGTTGTCAGTGTTCTTCAACGGAACAATTGGGGTGAACCAGGTGTTGTATGCCTGCTCATCAATGTTGTCCTTTATTATTTGAAGGCACTGATTCCACTGCTGTGTAATGTCGGCACTCATTGTATAAATTTTTTAAACTTTGAATTTCTTTTTGCACTACAAAAGTGGCACTAATTTTTTGAAAAAAAAACACCAAAAATATTTGGAAATTATAAAAACAATACAATGTTTTGGATTTTAAGCAGTTAGTTTAATTCATTGATATTCAATGTGATATAATTATGAAAAATTAAAATATGCTGACACTCACACGATTACAATGAAATCTTAAAAAATCATAAAAAATGTAAAAAAAAAGGGAAGATGTTGAGTTATAACAAGTTCCCTTTTAATGTTAAAGAATGTTAAAAAATATTATTTTTTTGTCTCTTTAGGTTTCTTGTCTTTTGCTCCAAAAAGGGAGAAGTGAACATATCGTTTAGGATTCTCCTTCAAATCAACAACAAGGGCGTTTGCGTTAAATGCAATGGAGTCTATATGATAGTAAAGTTGTTTGTCATTTAACAAAAGACCAATGGTGTTGTCAGTGGAGTTAAACTTGTTTGTAACCAATTTCAAATTGTTGATGGTTGTGTTTACTTCATCAAGAGTACGTTTCAAATCAGCCTTGCTTACATCGGTTGTAATTTTGTCAAGATTGCTTGTTATACGCTTTGCGTCAGCCATAATAGGTGGTACATCCTTGTCAAGTACGGTGTTCAGCTTAGCCGATGCTATCTTCAGATTCTTTGTTGCACCTTCAGTGTTAGTAAGAATATTGTTGACTTTTTCACCCTCAATTACATTCTTTATTGCACGAATTGTGGAGTCAACAGTAGGTATCATCTCTTTTATAGGCGGAACAAGTTCTCCTGCAATGTTGGCAAGCATTCCGCCAGTAATGGTTCCTTCCAGAGTATCGCCGTATTGACAAATCTCATTGCTCCTGCCAAGTCTTAATTGTATGGCCTTATCACCAAGCAGTCCTGTCTCATAAACTTCCGCTATTGTTCCTTTAGGAACCACCAACTGTTTGTCAACTGTAAGTTCAAGGGTGATGGGAGCCTCTTTTGTGTAGTCAAACCTAATATCGCTGACATGACCTACCTGGTATCCGTTAATGAGTACATGGCTTGTCTTTACAATGCCGTCAACTCTGTCATACTGTACATAAAATACGGAATTTGGGGTAAAGATGTTTATTCCTTTCAGAAAGTTGATTCCAAAATACAACATTGCAATGGCACATGCAACTGCAAGTCCAATCTTTGTCTCCCTGTTCCAAAATTTCTTTTTCTGTTCCATAATTATTCTATTTTTTCAATGTTTCCTGTACGTTAACTCTTACTCCGTTTTTGTAGGCGACAATAAATGCCCCGTTGAATCTGTCTTTCAAACTATCTTTCAGAGCCATGACTTCATTGTAATTTTTTGAAGCGCCGCAAAAATATTTGTATCCCACTGCCTCTTTTGACTCCTCTAATCTATTGATTCCTTTGAAAATAGGGTCAGAAGGGCTATGTTGTTTTGAAGAAACAAGTATTTGGAGTTTATATATAACATCAACATCATCTGTTGCAGGGCTTGCTTGAACTTGTTCAACCACAGCAGGTGTAGCAACCACAGCAGGAGTAGCAACTATAGCAGGTGTGGCGGATTCAGCAGGTTTAGCATCCACAGCAGGGATAGCAGTTTCTTCTGCCTTTGGGGTAGGAGAAGGTGTGGTTGATGGGGTATCGGAGTTTAGAATATGCTCTCCTTTTCTCTCAAGACTATGAATGTAGTCAATAATGCCTTTGTAAATAGCCTCCGCATTCTCTATCTGTTTGTTATCATCATTAAGGGCTTTTTCCTCCTCCTTGTTTGAAATGAATCCAAGTTCAATAAGCACAGCAGGCATAGCGGTTGCTCTTAATACAAGGAATCCGGCTTGTCTTACACCTCTGTCAGCCCGTCCGCTTGAATCCAAAAGTTTTGTTTGAATGTAGTCTGCACAAGAGATACTGCGCTGGCTGTACTCGTCTTTCATAAACTCAAACATAATGTAGGAATCAGTGCTGTTAGGGTCAAATCCCTGATACTTGCTTTCATGGTCGTCCTCAAGCAAGATAACGGAGTTCTCAAGCATTGCCACCTCCATATTCTCCTTTGAACGTGATACACCAAGTGAGAATGTCTCAATTCCGTTTGCCGCTTTGTTTTTTGATGAGTTTGTGTGAATTGACACAAACAAATCAGCCTTGTTTCTGTTTGCTATTCTGGCACGTTCATTAAGTTCAATGAACACATCCTTGTCTCTTGTGAAAATGACTTTTATTTCAGGATTCCTCTCCTTAATCATATCGCCTACAAGCAGAGCATGACGTAGATTAATGTTTTTCTCCTTAGACATAAGTCCTACTGCACCTGCATCATTTCCTCCGTGACCTGCATCCAGTACAATAGTAAAAGCCTGACAGCTGATTGAGACCAAAACTGCGGCTGCTAATGACAATATATTCTTAAGTTGCATTTTGTGTATGTTTTGAAACTACAAAGATAGTGAATTTTTTTATATCTTTCCCTTTGACGATACTAAACTATATAAGTATGTGTAAATTTTTTTGAAATTAACAGAAAAAAACATATTTAATGCGTATATTTGTAGTTTATTGCACTTATAGTGTCAATTTGTGAAAAAGTATGCCTACATATTGTTGATAACGCTTCTGGTGCCGTTGTTTGTACAAGCCAAGAAGGATGATTCTCCTGCCATTACTAACGATGTTCAGTATTCGGCAAAGGATTCAATTGTAATGACAGGCTCAAAGATTGCTGAACTTTACGGTGATGCCGAGGTTTATTACGGAAACATTTCACTTAAAGCCGCTTACATTAGAATGAGACTTGACAGCAACACCATTTATGCAAAAGGTGTCATTGATTCTACCGGCACAATGCAGGGAAAACCAAAGTTCAAGGAGGGTAATGAGGAGTATGAGGCTAAGGAGATGCGTTACAATTTCAAAACCAGAAAAGGTATAATCAGCGGAACGGTAACGCAACAGGGTGAAGGCTATGTAACCGCTAAAAGAACAAAAAAAGTATCAGACGATGAATTTTGCCTGCAAGGAGGAAAATATACAACCTGTGATAATCATGATGACCCGCACTTCTATTTGGCTCTGACCAAGGCAAAACTCAAGCAAGGCAAATATATAGTATCGGGTCCTGCCTATATGGTTCTTGAAGATGTACCGTTGCCGCTTGCCATTCCGTTTGGCTATTTCCCTATAAATGAGAAATATTCATCAGGAATTCTGTTCCCAACATTAGGCGATGAGGCTGCCAGAGGTTTCTTTGCCAAAGGGATGGGCTATTATTTTGCCATAAATGATTATTTGGACCTTGCCATTACCGCCGATATATACACAAAAGGTTCATGGAACCTGACATTGGCTTCATCATATAAGTGGAGATATAAGTTCAGCGGCTCATTCAACCTGAGTTTTATGCAGAATGTGTACGGGGAGAAAAACACACCTGACTACTCTAAGTCAAATGACTTCAGACTTTTGTGGTCTCATACGCAGGATGCAAAAATGAGTCCAAGCACACAGTTCTCAGCAAGTGTGAACTTTGCCACATCAAGTTATGAACGTAACAATGTGGACAGTTATTATAATCCTAACCTGCTGTCTCAAAACACTAAGAGCAGTAGTGTAACATTTTCACAGTCTTTCCCCGGTACGCCTATATCACTCTCTGCAAGTATGAATGTTACACAACGTACAAGTGACTCCACACTGAATCTTACACTTCCGCAAATAACGTTCAGTGTCAGCCGTGTATATCCGTTCAAACGGAAAAAGGCGGTTGGGAAAGAGAGGTGGTATGAAAAAATAGCCCTTTCCTATAACATGAATATATCAAACAGTGTCACTTGTAAGGAGAGTCAGTTTGTCCATACAAACTTTTTAAGGGATTGGAATAATGGAATCAAGCATGAAATTCCTATTTCAGCGTCATTTACCATTGCAAAATATCTGAATCTTAACATTAATGTCTCCAATAAACTTATGTGGTACTTCCGCCGTGTTGACCAACACTGGGAAGGCGATGCGGCAAGCGGCTCAGTTGTGGCGGACACTACTTTAGGATTCTATAACATCTACTCCATGAACGCCTCCATAGGATTGTCTACAACATTTTACGGTTTCTTTACTCCTAAGGTTAAAAAAGGGAAAAAGGCTCCAGTATTCAGACACAAAATAGTTCCTACGGTATCATTTACGGGGGCACCTGATTTTGGCACTGATGTGTGGAAATATTGGGGCAGTTATGAGAGACCGTTAGCACAGGGCGGATTCTCAACCGTTTATTATGACCGCTATTCAGGTGGAATATTCGGAGGTTCTCCAAGCAGAGGGGCACAGGCCGCCATATCATTCAGTGTAGCCAATAATTTGGAAATGAAGTATTTTAGTCAGAAAGACACTACCGGAAAAGCAAAGAAGGTTACATTGATTGACAACTTTTCATTTGGAAGCGGCTATAATTTTGTTGCCGACTCTCTGAATTGGGAGAACATAAATCTGAACTTGAGGTTGAAGTTCTGGGACCAGTTTACCATGAATATTGATTTCATTTTAGACCCGTATACCTATAATGTAAATGAATACGGAGCAGTTACAAGAGTAAATGTAACCCAGGTTAAAAAGAATCATGTATTGGGCAGGCTAATGAGTACAGGTACCTCCTTTGGCTATACATTCAATAATCAGACCTTTAAGAAGAAAAAGGACAAGACCGATGCCAACTCTTCAGAAAACAAACCAAATTCGTCACTTGAAACTGATATAGCATCGTTAGACCCGTTGACAACGCCTACGGAAAGGGAACTTAAGAGAGAAAAATGGAAAAAGGAGGATAAGGATTATCAGGAGTTCAAAATACCGTGGTCTCTTAATCTAAGCTACAGTATCAGATATGCCTACGCTGACTTTAACTATGAAATAATGGAGTATAACCGTAAGCTGACACACAATCTGAGCATTTCAGGAAGCATTGATTTTACAAAGACATGGCACTTTAGCGTATCTACATACTATGATATAACAAACAACAAGTGGAGTTATATGAATTGCACCATATCTAAGGATTTGCATTGTTGGCAGATGTCGTGCAGTTTTGTGCCTATAGGACAATACGCCACATATAACTTTATGATAGGTGTCAAGTCAAGTCTGCTGTCAGATTTGAAATATACAAAACAGAGCGATTATTCAGACCATATAAATTGGTACTAAATAAAGGAAAAATATGGAGAACAAGAAAAATTATTATTTTGCGGTAACCTATCAGTTGAAGGTAGGAGATGAACAGGAAGTTATGGAGACTGCCACTCTGGAGCACCCGTTGTGCTTTTATAGTGGTGTTGGAATGATGCTTGACAAGTTTGAAGAGCAGATTCTGCCTCTGAATGTGTGTGACAAATTTGATTTTACAATTCCTTGCGCCGATGCGTACGGGGAGTATGACGATGCCGGTGTCATAGATTTGCCAAAAAGCACTTTTGAAGTTGACGGAAAGGTTGATGAAAGAGTGTTATTTGAAGGTAATGTTGTGCCTCTTACTGATGAAGACCACAACCGGATTAATGCTTCAATAGTTAAGGTGGGCAAGGATATAGTTACTGTAGACCTGAACCATCCGTTGGCAGGGGAGGATTTACATTTTATAGGTTCAGTCATTGTCAAACGTGAGGCAACGGCAGAAGAGATTGCCAATATGTTCTCACATCACTCATGCAGTGGGTGTGGGGGATGCCACGAGGGATGTAATGGAGAATGCGGAGAATGCCACTAATATTATTCGTTCTCCTTTTATGCGTTTAATGGTAAGCGTAGCATTCTGCGTGCTGACGCTTTTGCTCGTTTCCATTGTAAGCAGTTTGGATATTTCACGAGGGTGAATGCCGTACGGCTTCAGCAGTTCAAAAAGAAGTGTCTCAGGTTCAATGAACTCCTGAACTTTAGATAGATTTATATATATAGTGTTTCCGTTATATGACAACACTCTCTCTTTTTGTTCCTCTATCACCTTATTATATATATGGGCAACGGCAGAGAAATTTTCCATATTTGCCGTCATGGTATCGGCAAAGTTTGGCTTTATTTTCTCTATTTCAGGAATCAGAATATTGCGAACCTTGTTTCTGTTATATACGGTCTCAAGGTTGGTGGAGTCGGTAACAAACGTCAGACCTTCATCTTTAAGGTATTTCTCTATCTCTTTCCTGCCGATACATAGCAGCGGGCGTACAACATATCCGTTTTTTGCCCTTATTCCGCAGATGCCCATAATGCCTGCACCTCTAATTAAATTAAGCAGTGCGGTCTCTATGCTGTCATCTCTGTGATGAGCAACGCATACGGCTGAGGCACCATATTTTGTGCGTAGGCTTTCAAACCAATTGTAACGTAACTCTCTTGCCGCTTCTTCCGTGCCTAATTTGTGGACGGAAGCGTATGTATCGGTGTCAAAATCTATAATTTCAAGTTCAAAGCCCTGCTTTTTGCAAAAATCCTCTACAAACTGTTGGTCTCTGTCAGATTCGCCGCCTCTTAAATGAAAGTTGCAGTGGGCGGCAATTACAGTGTATCCAAGTTTTTTAAGAATGTAGGCAAGACATACGGAGTCCGCTCCTCCGCTAAGTCCTGTAATTACTTTTGATGACGGTTGCAGAAGATGGTTTGATTCTATGTATGCCTGGATTTTATTAAGCATAGCGGACACGTCTCAAATTCTTTTAATGTTTGCACCCAAGGCATTGAGTCTGCCGTCAATGTTTTCATATCCACGGTCTATTTGGTCAATGTTATGGATTGTGCTGGTTCCGTCTGCACTCATGGCGGCAATAAGAAGTGCAATGCCAGCACGTATGTCAGGAGAGGACATGGTGGCGGCTCTCAAGTGAAATTCATTTCCAAGTCCTATAATGGTGGCTCTATGTGGGTCACAAAGTATTATTTTTGCCCCCATATCTATCAGCTTGTCAACAAAGAACAGACGGCTTTCAAACATTTTCTGATGAATAAGTACGCTGCCGTTTGCTTTTGTTGCCACCACTAACATAACGCTCAGCAGGTCAGGGGTTAGTCCTGGCCAAGGTGCGTCAGCAATTGTCATAATGGAGCCGTCAATGTATGACTCAATTTGCAAGTGTTCCTGCTTTGGAATAAATATATCATCGTTTCTGACTTCAAGTTTTACACCCAAACGGCGGAAACTGTCAGGAATAAGTCCAAGATTCTTTATTGATACATTCTTTATAGTCAGCTCTGAACCTGTCATTGCCGCCATTCCAATAAAACTGCCAACCTCTATCATGTCAGGCAGAATGGTGTGCCTGCAACCTTTAAGTGCCTCTACACCGTTAATGGTAATCAGGTTTGAACCTATGCCACTGATGTCAGCACCCATAAGTGTAAGCATTTTGCACAGTTGCTGAATATAAGGCTCGCATGCTGCGTTGTATATTGTAGTTGTGCCTTTTGCCAAGACTGCCGTCATTATTATGTTTGCAGTTCCTGTAACAGAAGCCTCATCAAGAAGCATGTAGCAGCCTTTCAAATTCTTGCCACTGACATTAAATATCTGTTTCTGTGCATCGTAGTTAAATTCCGCCCCTAACTTTATGAGACCTTCAAAATGGGTGTCAAGACGGCGGCGTCCAATCTTATCGCCACCCGGTTTTGGAATAAGAGCCTCTCCAAACCTTGCAAGAATAGGTCCTACAAGCATTACAGAACCTCTTAAACTGCTGCTTTTTTTGTAATACTCATCAGAATGCAGATAATTGAAGTCAATGCTTTCTGCCTTAAATGAGTATGTGTGGTCAGAACATTTGGTAACCTTAACCCCCATTTTACTTAATAGGGAAATCAGTTGGTTTACATCTGAAATGTCAGGAATATTTTCAATTGTAACTTCCTCTGGTGTAAGCAGTGTGGCACAAATAACTTGTAGTGCCTCATTCTTTGCACCTTGAGGTGTTATTTCACCATGCAGTTTATGTCCTCCTTCAATTACAAACGATGCCATTACTTTTTCTTGTTAGTGGTTTTCTTTGAGTTCTTTTTGTTGTTTTGCTGATGAGCGGGATTCTGACGTTGCAGCATCTCTTCTGTGCTTTTCAGTTGGAATTCCCCGCCTCTTAAGTCAATCTTGCCGTTTGACATGTCAAATAAGTCCTGCAGAATGGTCTTGTCTTCTACATTATCCTTATTCCAAACCAAATAACATCTTTTCATGTGGTTTGCAATAACTTCAATATATCTTTCACGGTCATTGCCTTCAAGTTTATCGGCAAGCCCTACAAGTTTGTTCATAAATTCACCGTAGTAGCGGTATCTTACATTGCCGTTAGGATACGGAATCTTATCAGGAACGGTTTTTTGTGGCTCTTGCGGCACATCGTAAGGGTAGTCAATGTCAAGTTTATAGTTTGACATAATGGCAAGGTGGTCCCAAAGTTTGTGCTTAAAATCATTTACATCTCTAAGATGCGGAAAGAAAATTCCCATAGTGTCAATTATGGTGTTTACACATTTGGTGCGTTCCTCCTTATCCTCAATAGTCATTGCGTACTCCACCATTTTCTGAATGTTTCTGCCGTACTCTGTTAGAATCAACTTGTTTTTAGGTAGATTATCCATAAATTACTTTGTTTTTTGGAACAGTTGCCACAAATTCCTTTAGGTAGAAAGGTTCAAAATAGGCCACATCCACAAAATTCTTGCTCCTATAAGCCTCCCATGCCATTTTATACATTTCTGTTGCCATTGGCGATACTCCGTCTAAGAATATTGCATTATTACTTGTCAGCACTTGTCTGCATTTTCCGCTGCCGTTTCCAAAGAAACATATTTTGTTTTTAGTCAGCAGGTCAGCAAAAGAATTTTCATCTATTATATTGGCTTTCACCGTTTCAACTTCATTTAACTCTCTGTCATAAACGGCACTGTAAACCTCCATTCTACGGGCGTCAATCATGGGGCAGAGTAGGGTATCGGAGTCTGTTTTTTCTCTTACACCCGATGCCATAATCTTTAGTGTAGGTATAGCAATTAGCGGAATATCTTTTCCATAACAGAATCCTTTTGCAAATGATGTTCCTATTCTAAGCCCTGTATATGAGCCTGGACCTTGACTAAGTGCAACTGCACATATCTCAACTCCTTTTTGCTTTGCCTCTTCCTCAATCTCCTTGACAAACTTGCTAATAACCTTGCTGTGGTTGTTCCCCTCAGCATCAACCTTGCATACAATAACCTCCGTTTCCGTAGCCAATGCCACAGAACATACCGTAGTTGAAGTGTCTATATTAAGAATTGCCTGCATAATAACAATTATGCAAAATTAGTGCTAATTTATTTATTTGCCAAAAAAAATAGGTGCTTAATGTAGAAAATTCAGTGTACTTGCTACACTTATATTTTTGTAAAGCTTGAAGACATTTCAAAAAGTAACTCTATTTCTATAGGTCATTGTATACGCACTACTGCCTGGTGTACAGAGTTGCACTAAAAAATTACCTAACCCATATTTTACCTTTCCATCATAGTACGCATCCGCTTCCGAGTTATATGAACCTACTACTTGATTATTAACAATCATAATAACTTTACCATTATAGATTGGCACTAATTCATTTTGATGGTCAAGGTAATATTGGAATTCTTTTTCTAGCATAATAAATATTTATTTCTGCTTGCAAAGATACAACATAATTTTCAATCCACCAAATAAAATTTCACGTAACTTATTGAGTTTGAAAACTATAACTATTGCTACAATTTTTAAACCCAATACATCTCACATACTCAACAACTTAAAATAACTTTGGTTTAGAAAGTAGCGAAATATTACATTTTTTGTACTATTTACATTATATCCTTTGCTCTTTGCAGTAAAATTCTTAACTTTGCAAAGTAATGGGAATAGTATAGCGTTACAATAATCCCTAAAATATAATATTAATTAGCGTTTGCTATTTATTCGGAATCGTTCTGAAACCTCGAAACTTTTAGAAAATGATATCACTCGAATAAGTCTGTAAATGCCTACGTTGTACGTGGGCTTGGCTTATCTGTGATATCGGGTTTTCGAGGACCTCAGAACGTGGATTTGTCAAGTTCCACGTTTTTTTTGTGTCCTGCGTAACCCGTTTTACTCCGCAATAGAGAAGTCAAGCGCTGCAAAGACGTATAGCGTATGGATGATGAATCCAGCCTTGATGGTAAACAAATCAAGAGTCGTAAGCGAGTAGTTGAACATGGAGAGGTATTTACCAATCCAAGAGAAGTAAATGCTATGCTTGACCTTGTAAAGCAGGAGACAGAGCGTATTGAAAGCCGTTTCTTGGAACCTGCTTGCGGTGACGGAAATTTTCTTGCAGAAATACTCCGTCGCAAGTTGGCTGTTTGCTCTGCCAAGGTAAAAAGCAAGGCGTATTCCCAATTACAATATGAAAAAGATGCAATAATTTCAGTGTCAAGTATTTATGGTATTGAGATATTAGAAGACAATGTTGAACGTTGCCGTGAGCGTCTGCTTCAAATCTTCAAAGATGAATACAAAACTCTGTTCAAATCAAAAATTAAGACAGAGTGCATTGAAAGTGCCCGGTTTCTCCTTTCCAAAAACATTATTTGGGGTGATGCCCTTACTTACCGTCTGATTAACAAACCAGATGAATCAATAATAATTTCAGAATGGAGTCCTGTAATGAATGGCAAGTTTAATCGCCGTGACTATGGCTTTTCATACATGGTTGGCAAGAGTGGTTGCTTTTTTACAGATGACCCCATTAAAACATATCCCCCTGTCTATTTCCTTGATTTAAAAGAGAGTGCTTATGAAGTATAAAACAGAGTACAACCCCGATGTACTTAATTGCATAGCCAATCTAAGTAACGATGAGGTCTTTACACCGCCGTCTGTGGCAAACCAAATGCTTGATACTTTGCCACAAGAACTTTTTTCTAACCCCGATGTCAAGTTTCTTGACCCATTCTGTAAAAGCGGAGTGTTCCTGCGTGAGATAGTAAAACGCCTTGATGAAGGGCTTGAGTCTATTATTGCAGATAGGCAGCAACGTATTGACCATATACTTAAAAATCAAGTTTATGGCATAGCCCTGACCACACTCACCGCTTTACTGTCACGCCGTAGTTTGTACTGTAGCAAAGAGGCTAACAGTAAGCAAAGCGTAACTGCTTTCACTAACCCCAATGGCAATATCTACTATAAGCCTATGCACCATACTTGGGTTAACGGAAAGTGTAAATACTGTGGAGCCAGCCAAGATGTTTATGACCGTGGCACCGATGCAGAATCATACGCCTATAACTTTATACATATAACAGATATAAAACAAATATTCAATATGCAATTTGACGTAATAATTGGGAATCCACCGTATCAGTTGACAGATGGAAGTGGTGCTAGTGACGATGCGGCAATGCCTATTTATCAAAAATTTATAGAAAAAGCAATACTACTATCACCAAGGTATTTATCTATGATTGTACCATCAAAATGGATGGTTGGAGGAAGAGGATTAAAACCATTTAGAGATTCCTTTTCATCGGATAGACATTTAAAACTACTATATGATTATGAGGATGCTTCAGAGTGTTTTCAGGGATTACATATCGATGGTGGTGTGTGTTTCTTCTTATGGGATTCAACATATAATGGAAAAACAAAACATATTTTTAAAAGCGAGTCTGGTCGTATTGCAGAATGTGAACATTATTTAAAAAATAAGTATTTCGATTTTGTAATTAGAGATGCTAATGTTATTCCAATTTTAGAAAAAATAGGTGAGGTTAAAAAATTTTCAGAAATTGTCTCAGCCACAAAACCATACGGAATAAGAAAAGATCTGTTTAATAAACCAGAAAAATATTTAGATGCAGGAATTTCTGAAAGAAAATACAATGGAAGTGTAAAAATATTTGGAGTAAAGGGCATAAAAGGTGGTGCAAGAAGAACAGAAGCATATATAAATAGTGATTTTGTAAAAAACAATAGAGATTCTATTTATAAATATAAAATATTTTTTACCACATCATATTCGACAAATGCTATAGAGTTTCCTGAACCAATTTTAGCGACTCCAAATCAAATATGTACTGAAACTTTTTTGTTGATTGGACCATTTGATTCTTGTGAACAACAACAAAACTGTATGTCATACTTAAAAACTGATTTATTCAGATTTCTCTTATACATTGGACATGGAACTATGCAAGTGACAAAATCAGTTTTTGAATTAATCCCTCTCCAAGACTTCTCTCATCCTTGGACAGATGAGATGCTATATAAGAAATACAACCTCTCTGAAGATGAAATAAAATTCATAGAGAGTATGATACGCCCAATGGAGTGATACATCGGGGGTGAAAATTGTTCTTTGATATTTTGGAATTACTGATAAAATTTTGCAAATAAATTTGCAAAATACATAATAATGTATTACTTTTGTCATACAAAAACAATATAAAAGTATGCAAACAGTATTAGTTCAAACAAGGGTTGACGCTAACCTTAAGAAACAGGCAGAGGAGGTTCTCTCTTCCATAGGTATGGATATGACCTCCGCCATCAGAATGTTCCTTACACAAGTTGTGAATTATAAGGGTATTCCGTTTATGTTAAGAACAAAGGATGAGCCGTCATCATATATGGCAGCGGAACCAGCGGCTACATACGGAGTTTCCTCTTCTTCTCCTTCTATAAACAGAGTTATGATTATGGTTGATACAATGAGAGAATTGGGTCTGCTTGATGAGGAGACTGTAAGGAGACAGGCAATTGAGAGTTTTCAGGAGATTAGAAGGCAAGCAGAGAGTAGAAAAGGACCGGAAATGACCCTTGATGAGATTAATGAGTTTATTGCTGAGGTTAGAAAAGAACGTAAAAGAAAAACATCAGAATGATTAGTGCTGTAGTAGATACAAATGTCTTTGTTTCCGCATTATTGACGCAAAACCAACTTTCTCCAACTGTGACTATCTTAAATCAGTTGTTGAATGGTAAGTTTAAGATAGTGTATTCTGTTGATATTTTAAAAGAATATGTGGAAGTACTTCATAGGGTACAGTTTAATATAGAAAGTGAATCTATAATTAAACTCATAAAGTGTGTTTTACAGAATGGAGAGTTGGCTAATGGTGCAGCGTATTACAACAAACTTGTAGATGAAAATGACAGAGCTTTTCTTGAGGCATTTCTCTCCAAAGAAGATTGCTATCTTGTAACTGGAAATATGAAACATTTCCCAAAACATAAAAACATTATTACACCATCTGAATTTGTTAAGTTTTTAGAAGAGTGAAATATTATTGAGTTCAGTCAAATCGGTAATTCCAAAATGAAGCGGAGTTACCGATTTTTTTATGCTTAAAACTAAACACTAAATAATATGGCTGAAACTGAACTGCTTAGAGAAAAGGTTGATAGAAAACCTGTTATATATGCCTATTCTGACACCAGGTATCCTGGTATGCTTAAGGTTGGAGATACCACACGCAGTGTGGAAGAGAGAATGAAAGAACATTACCCAACGGTAGTACCAGGACAATCGTGGCATGTGGAGTTGGTACGTGAGGCTATGCGTAGTGACGGTACAGCATTTCGTGACTACCAGGTTCACAAAGTTTTACAGAAAAGTGGATTTACAAAGCAAGGCGAGTGGTTTAATTGTTCTGTAGAGGATATAGAGAAGGCTATAGAGGCTGTCAAGATTAATAAAGATACTATTATTGAACGCATATACAGTTTCAAAATGCGACCTGAGCAGCAACGTGCAGTTGATAAGACATCGGGGTACTTTAATGACTTTTATAAAGACCCTCAAAACGCAGGTCTTACGCCTCACTTCCTTTGGAATGCCAAAATGCGTTTTGGTAAAACATTTACATCATATCAGTTGGCTCTGAAAATGGGTTGGAGCAAGGTGCTTGTGCTTACTTTTAAGCCTGCTGTCAAAACTGCGTGGAGAGAAGACTTGCTGACTCATAAGGATTTTGATGGTTGGCAGTTCTGTGAGAAACAAGACGACCGTGAGTTTAATATTGTAGATGAGAGTAAACCGTTTGTTTGTTTTGCATCATTTCAAGATGTACTTGGCAAGAGTGCATCGGGAGGAATTAAGGCTACAAATGAATGGATTCAAACTATTGATTGGGACTGTATTATTCTTGATGAGTACCACTATGGCGCTTGGGGAAAGAATGCAAAAGAGTTTTATGATAAAGCTGACATTGAAAGTATTTCGGCTGAAAAGAGTGCGTTGGTAGCGGAAAAGGAGTATTCTAAAAAGGAGATTGAGGCTATAGAAGAGTATGATGAGGGGTTGATGCCTCTTAAAACAATGGCTTATCTATATCTTTCAGGCACACCATTCCGTGCAATAAGTTCAGGAGAGTTTATTGAAGACCAGATTTTTAACTGGACATACTCTGATGAACAAGATGCAAAGGAGAAATGGGTTGGTGATGATAATCCTTATCTATCATTACCTAAAATGGTTATGCTGACATATCAGTTGCCCGACAAGATATGTGAGATAGCATCTCAAGGTGAATTTGATGAGTTTGACCTAAATGAATTTTTCCGTGCCGATGATAATGGGTTTGCACACCCTGAATATGTGCAGAAGTGGATTAATTGGATTCGTGGAACCTTTTCAGAAACTATTGTCTCTAATTTGAAACTTGCCACAGATAAACCTGCTTTGCCATTTTCTGATTATCGTCTTTTGAGTTATTTGCAACACACTTTCTGGTTTCTGCCAAGTGTTGCATCTTGCTATGCTATGAAAGAACTTTTAGGGCGTAATGCAAACTCATTCTTTAATGATTATGAGATTGTTGTTGCGGCTGGTAATGAGGCTGGTATGGGAGCGGATGCTGTGATTCCTGTATATAAGGCAATGGATAACCCGCAAAAATCCAAAACTATTACTCTATCTTGCGGAAAACTTTCAACAGGCGTAACAATAAGACCTTGGAGCGGAATATTTATGTTGCGTAATTCTCAAAGTCCTGAAACTTATTTCCAGGCTGCATTTCGCGTGCAATCGCCTTGGAGTGTAAAGGATGAGTGTGGGAAAGAGGTTGTGCTAAAACCTCTCTGTTATGTGTTTGACTTTGCCCCTAACAGGGCATTAAAGCAAGTGGCTGACTATAGTTGTCGCTTAAATGTAAATACTGATAATCCAGAGAAAAAAGTAGAGGAGTTTATTAAGTTTCTACCTATACTTGCCTACGATGGGAGTAGTATGAAAGAGATTGATGCTAAGGGCATTCTTGATATGTCAATGAGCGGAACAACGGCAACACTTCTTGCCCGCCGGTGGGAAAGTGCGTTGCTTGTTAATGTTGATAATATAACATTGCAGCGTCTTATGAATAATGAGGCGGCAATGAGCGCCCTTATGAATATTGAGGGTTTTCGTGCACTTAATCAGGATATTGAAACCATAATCAATAAATCAGAGCATATTAAGAAAGTTAAGCGTGAGAATCCAGATGGTTTGACTACGAAAGAGAAAAAAGAACTTACAGAAGAGGAAAAGGAGTACAAGAGCAAACGCAAGCAGATTCAGGAAAAACTTATTAAGTTTGCAACACGTATCCCTGTATTTATGTATTTAACGGATTACAGGGAGTTCTGCTTAAAAGATGTAATACGCCAACTTGAGCCGGATTTATTCCGCAGGGTAACAGGACTCACTCTTAAGGATTTTGAGTTGCTTGTCAGTCTTGGGGTGTTCAATTCAGAGCTTATGAATGATGCTGTGTATAAGTTCAAACGCTATGAAGATGCAAGTCTTAACTACACAGGCATTGACCGCCGCACGCCTAATATGGGACTATGGGATACGGTGATATGATTTGGTTGTATTATTTTTTTACAAAATCTTTTTCAGCAGCCCAACGCCTTTGAATGGAGGGTATTTTATTGGGTTGATATTATGAAGGGATTGTCAGATAAAGGAATAATAGAAAGAATTATTTCAGGCTCAAAAATACAGTCATACCAAATGTTAAATTTGTTTGATGATAATCCAACTTCCGAAGAAGGACTAAAATCATTATTCTTGTGGGGTAAGAATTATTTACACAACTCTGAAATCAAGTATGAGTATTACCTGAATGGTCTTCATCAGTCGTATCCTGATTTTATTATGAAAGACACAAAAGGTGTGGTTCATATTTTTGAGGTAAAAAGTGTAAATGTTTCAAATACATTGAGCATAAACAAAGAGGAGTATGAAACTAAAATAAACGCTCTAAAGGAATGCTACAAATATAGCTCCAAATTAACAGGCCATATTTTCTACTTGCCAATATTAGATGGAGAGGATTGGAAAATCATTAGATTTAAGAATGGTCAGGTTGATACCATTTCAGTATCTCAACTATACAAGTCCTTTCAATAAATATATTGCTGTTTAACTCTTTATTGAAAATAGCAACCAATTCCTAAACAATTGCATTGCGAGCCCCGCACAAAATCACGTACAAATAGAGGAGCGCAAGCGGTACGAAGTACATTCGCGAGCACCGGATATTTGTGTGATTTTGAAGGGTTCCTGGTGAGCATCTGTCAATTGTTTAGGAGTTGGTTGCTGTACTTGACAGAGAAGGATGTAGTTGGTTTAAAAATTGTAGTAATAGTTATAGTTTTTAAACTCAGTGAGTTACGTGAAATTTTATTTGGTGGATTGAAAATTATGTTGTATCTTTGCAAGCGGAAACAAATTGCATTAGATTAAATCTATGACAAGAACCACTTTAGGAAAACAATTTGCATCTATCCTTAGTAATTGGAATAGAGAAACAGCCTATCTTTCTGTAGGAAATTTCAATAATAAGTATTTCAATGAAATTGTAAACATGAAAGAAGATGCTGTTCCTTTCATCTATGAAGAGTTAAAAAAAGGACCTACGTTATTAGTTTATGCCTTAGACAAGATATACCCGGGGGAAGTTAAATGTGAAGGATACGTTCCTCTACAAACAATATGTAATGTATGGCTAAATATACTAAGCAAGACCGTAAAACATTAATCGGTTGGTTCCCAAATCTAAAAAACGACAGCAATTTTAAAATAACCAGCGATTGCACACCTGCTTATAATTGTATAGGATGGGCTCTTGGTATGAATGATGTTTGGGTAGGTCTAGACCACCCTACTAACTTCTCGTGGTCTTGGTGGCCATCAAGTGTTCCTTGTAATTCTAAAAAAGAATCATTGGTAAAACTTTTTGAATATTTTGGATTCTCAAAATGCAGAAATTCCTGTATTGAAGAAAATTATGACAAAGTTGCATTATTCGCCAATTCCGCAGGGTGGACACATGCTGCACGAGTTGTTAGCAACACAGAACTACATAGTAAGATAGGCACAGCATGGGATATATATCATAGCAAAGACAATATATTTACAGAGTCTGATTATGGAAGTATCTATATGTACATGTTTCGTCCAATAGCAGATAGGTACATCACAGACTTGAAACGTCCATCTTTGGGGAAAGTTTTTACAAAATCTTTTTCAGCAGCCCAACGCCTTTGAATGGAGGGTATTTTATTGGGTTGTCAATGGTGGTGACGGAGTTTAGCACAGAGCGGCGATTGCTGAATGCAAGAAAACTCTCTTTGCCGTGATAACGTCCCATACCGCTGTTGCCGACACCGCCAAACGGCATGTTGCTGTTTGAAATGTGCATGATTACATCATTCAGGCACGCTCCGCCCGATGTGGTTCTGTTAATGACTTTCCAACCTTTGTCAGTGGAGCCAAAGTAGTAGAACGCAAGAGGCTTTTCTCTTGAGTTTACAAAAGTTATAACCTCTTCAATGTCTTTGAAGCTCATGGCTGGCAGAATAGGACCAAAAATCTCTTCCTGCATTATTGGACTTTCTGGGTCAACATTGTCAATAAGAGTAGGTGAAATGTAGCGTTCATGTTCATCTGTGTCGCCGCCAAAAATTATGTTACCTGACTTAAGATACCCGCTTAAACGTTTGAAACTCTTTGAGTTTACGATGCGTGGAAAATAGTTGTTCTCCTTTATGTTTGGTAGCAGGGTGTCAACAGCCTTTTTCATTTCATCAAACAGGAGATGCTTGACTTCTGCGTGTACAAACAGATAGTCAGGAGCAATGCAGGTTTGTCCTGCGTTTATGATTTTTCCCCACATAATGCGTTTTGCGGCAAGTTTTATGTCTGCCTCCTTATCAACAATGCAGGGGCTTTTGCCACCAAGTTCAAGAATTGTCGGGGTAAGGTTTGGTGCCGCAGCCGCCGTAATTATGCGTGCAAGTTTAGGACTCCCGGTAAAGAAAATAATGTCATAACGCTCTTTTAGAAGCAAGGTGTTGACATCGCGGTTGCCTTCTATAATGGCAACAATGTTTTCAGGAAAGAACTCTTCAACCATCTTTTTACAGACGGCACTTACTGACGGAGTGTAGGGCGATGGCTTTAGAACGGCTGTGCAACCTGCTGCAAGTGCACCTACAAGCGGACAAAACCTCATAAAACGCTGATTCATATTTTAAGATGCCCTCTTCAAGCCTTTTAAGCTGATGAATGCGGTTCTCTACACTTCTGGTGCCACCAAGTGTGAATATGCGGTGTTGCAATTCAACTATTTCATGAATGTTTTCAGTTGTCATAACCTCTTCCTTAAATTTTTGTGCAAATTACAGAATTTTGGTGGAAAACACAAAAAAATTGTGTATTTTTGCGTAATTATTCAAATAATAAGGATATGTTGCAATCAATGACGGGGTTTGGCAAGTGCGTAATCCCATTTGAAGGTAAAAAGATAGTTGCTGAAATCAAGTCGCTTAACAGTAAGCAGATGGACATTTCAACAAGAGTGGCAAATGTGTATCGGGAAAAGGATATTGAAATCCGTTCACTTATTTCGCAGTCTCTTGAAAGGGGTAAAGTTGATTTTTCTCTCTACTACGATACCACCGCCGATGCTTCTCTTCAAATAAATCCTGCTGCGTTTAAGGCGTACAAGGAATATTTGTCAAATTTGGCAGATGAAAATTCCATTGAGAAGCCACAGGATTGGTTTCAGATTCTGCTTCGCATACCTGATGTTATGCACACAGGTTCAGAGGAACTTGACAATGTTGAATGGGAGGTTGCGGCAAAGGCTGTTGCAGAGGCAATTGACAAACTAAAGCAGTTCCGCATACAAGAGGGTGCGGGACTTGAGAAATTCTTTACAACAAAACTGGATAATATAGCATCGTTGCTTGCTGAAGTGCCTCAATATGAGCGTGCAAGAATAGACAAGATAAAAGCACGTCTTGAAGATAATCTGAAGGAGATTGATGATAAAATAAAGTTTGACCCTAATCGTTTGGAGCAGGAACTGATTTTCTACATTGAGAAACTTGATATCAGTGAGGAAAAACAGCGTTTGACAAATCATATAAAGTATTTCCGTGAGGTTATGGCAAATGAAAAAGGTCAGGGTAAGAAACTTGGATTCATTGCTCAGGAGATGGGCAGAGAAATCAATACCCTTGGCTCTAAGTCAAATCACTCTGAAATGCAAATCATTGTGGTTAAAATGAAAGATGAATTAGAACAAATAAAAGAACAAGTGTTGAACGTCCTATAGCCCATGCCTAAACTAATAATTTTTTCCGCCCCCTCAGGTTCCGGCAAAAGCACTATAATAAATGCTTTGCTGAAACAGAACCTTGGTATGGAGTTCTCAATAAGTGCTACAAGCCGTAGCCCAAGGGGAACAGAGAAGAATGGGGTGGAGTATTATTTTCTTACGGAAGATGAGTTCCGCAGCAGAATTGCCAACGGAGATTTTGTGGAGTATGAAGAGGTGTATAAAGGCAGGTTCTATGGCACTCTTAAAAGTGAGATTGAACGCATTGACAAAAAGGGGAAAGCCACTGTCTTTGATGTTGATGTAAAGGGTGGGTTGAACATTAAGAAACAGTTTGGCAGTGACGCTCTTACCATTTTCATTATGCCTCCAAGTGTTGAGGAGTTGCGTCATAGGCTTGAAGGCAGAGGCACCGATGCCCCCGATGTCATAGAACAGAGATTACAAAAGGCTGAGTATGAGATAGGTTTCTCATCACAGTTTGATACCATTATAATAAATGATAACTTGCAAAAAGCCACAGAGGAAGCAGGAAAAGTTATCCGCAACTTTTTGGACAGGAGAGACTAACGCCTGTGATAAATGGATAGGTTCCACAAATGCTTCTGTTAAGAAGGTTGGACTCTTTGGAGGCTCATTCAACCCCATTCACTACGGACATACAGGGCTTGCAAATTTCATACTTGAACATACAGATATTCAGCAGGTTTGGCTTATGGTATCTCCGCAAAATCCACTTAAAAAGCGTGCAGACCTTATGGATGATGATGTAAGGCTGAGGCTTGCCCGTGAAGCCACCGCATCAATGCCAAACATAAAGGTGTGTGACATTGAAATGCACCTGCCTGTTCCGTCATATACACTTAATACTCTTAATGTGCTGAAACAAATGTATCCTACGGTGGAGTTCTCACTTATTATAGGTTCAGACAATGTTTTTTGTTTTAATAAGTGGTACGGATATGAGGAGATTCTTGAAAATTTTCCAATTATTGTATATCCCCGTCCAGGCTACGATGCTGCAGAACTGATACGCACAAAATATCCCTCAATGAGGCTTTTTTCTCAGGTGCCGCTTTTCAATATCTCATCTACAGAGATTAGGGAGAAAAGTCTTTAGTCCAAAATAATTTCCAAGGTGGTTTTCAGTGGCTTGAATTCCGCTTTTTTGAACATTGCCATTGAGCTGCTGTTCCCTTCCCACACATTAGCGGTTATATTATGTACTCCAATGGTCATGGCAAACTGCTTTACATGATTTACAAGCGAGGAACCAATGGCTTGATGCCTGTGGTTTGCATCAATACAAATATCATCTATGTAAAGTGTTGTGTATAGGTTTGTATTAGAACTTTCTTTGTTATGGATTATTTGAGTAAAAATATGACCTAAAACATTGTCATTTTCATCTATGTAAACAAAAGTTGGCGTTAGCGGGTTGTTTATAATCTCCCGTAACTGTTCTTCTGTGTATTTTGCACCCTCCTTCTTAAAAATATCGGGGCGCATATTGTGATGTACAAGCAATACCTGTCCTAACAGATTGCTGATTTTATTTATGTCCTTTTCCTGTGCGTTGCGTATCATGAGTTATGCATAAAATTCAGTATAATTACAAATTTACATAAAATTTTACAACCGTAAAATTATTTTCTTTAAAAAGGAGGCATGATTTTCAATTTTTTTGCAGAATAAAAAATTATTCATAACTTTGGGGTTGGAATAGAAACAAGTTTAACTAAATATTTTATAATTATGAAAAAGATTTTACTATTTGTTGCTGTGCTTATGACAGCAATGTGTGCAATGGCACAAGAAAAATTTTATGTGTACATGAATGACGGCACCACAAAAGAGTATGCGGTTGCAGAGTGTGACAGCTTAAGCTTTGTGGCACCACCGGCACCGGCAACTACAGGTGAGGCTAAGACAAAGGACGGAACTATGGTTAAGTGGCTGCAACTGTGGGAGAATGGTCCTAAGTTTGCAGAGTATAATGTAGGTGCCACCGCTGTAGGTGAGTACGGTGGCTACTACGCTTGGGGTGGCAGTCAGGATAAGGTAGATGACCACTACACAGGTGAAGAGGATATTCAAGGCGGTGACCATGACACAGCTAAGAACTTGTGGGGCAGCAACTGGCAGATGGCTACAAGTGAAGAATTGCAGGCTCTTATAGACAACTGTGATGTAGTGTGGAAAACTGCATCAGAGAGCGGATATAATGTTGCAGGCGTATTATATACAGGCAAGGGAGACTACTCTGGAAACTCCGTATTTTTCCCTGTTGCGGGCTACTGCCTCAATGGCAAAGTCTACACTGCAGGCATTTTGGGCTACTATTGGAGTTCCACTCCTAAAGACGACATACTTGCCTACAACTTGCTCTTTTACTCGAGCGATCAGTCCGTGGACTACTTCGGCCGCACCAACGGCAACTCTGTTCGTGCAATTTTGGCAGAATAAAAAATAAGCCACATAACGAATCAAGCGGGTCAAGGTTTTCAATGGAACTTTGACCCGCTATTTTTTACTGATGATGATAAGGTTCGCCCTTTATTATTGTGAACGCCCTGTATAGTTGTTCTGCAAATATGGCACGCACCATTTGGTGGGAGAATGTCATTTTTGAAAGGGAAATCTTTTCACTTGCAATGGCGTAGGCATCGGGGCTGAAACCATACGGACCGCCTATCACAAACACAACATTCTTAACACCACTATTCTGAAACGCAGTTATTTTTTGAGAAAACTCAACCGATGTGTACTCCCTGCCATGCTCATCCATCAGTATGACATGACTGCCGGCAGGAATTGACTTTATTATAAGTTCACCTTCACGCTGCTTCTGCTCCTGCTCACTAAGTGATTTTGTGTTCTTAAGTTCAGGAATTGTTACAAATTTGAAATCTGTGTAATGTTGCAGACGCTTTATATAGACATCTGTAAGACTTTCCACTATAGAGTCTGTAGTTTTTCCTACCGCAAGAAGTGTTATCTTCATAAAAATTATTATCTTTACAACCTGTAAAGGTAATTATATTTTTTGAAATATGCAGTACGATAATCTTGATGAACTTATAAAGTATTGGTTTGCAGAAGATATAGGAGACGGAGACCACACATCATTATGTTGTATTCCACCTACTGAGATGGGTTGTTCACAACTGATTATAAAGGATACAGGCGTGCTTGCCGGTGTTGAAGTTGCAAAAAAGATTTTCAACGCTTTTGACCCGTCACTAAAAATGACTCAATTCCTACATGACGGCGATGAAGTCAAGCCTGGCGATGTGGCGTTTGAGGTGGAAGGCAAGGTTCTCTCCTTACTTCAGACAGAGCGTTTGATGCTGAATATTATGCAGCGTATGAGTGGTGTTGCAACCACTACAAGAAAATATGTCAAGAGGCTTGAAGGTCTGAAAACCAAAGTATTGGACACCCGTAAAACCACTCCTGGATTAAGACTTCTTGAAAAGCAGGCTGTAAAGATAGGTGGCGGTGAAAATCATAGAATAGGACTTTATGATATGATTCTGCTTAAAGACAATCATGTTGATTTTGCAGGAGGCATAACCAACGCCATTACTTCCGCTCAAAAATATTTGAAGGAGAAGGGTAAGAATCTTAAGATAGAGGTTGAGGTTAGAAATTTTGATGAACTTCAGGAGGCAATGAATGTTGGTGGAATAGACCGCATTATGCTTGATAATTTCTCTATTCCAGATACTAAAAAGGCAGTTCAGATGGTTAATGGTAAATATGAGATAGAGTCATCGGGTGGAATCACTTACGATACTATACGGGATTACGCCGAATGTGGCGTTGATGTAGTATCTGTAGGAGCGTTGACACACTCTGTAAAAAGTTTGGATATGAGTTTTAAGGCTAAACACTGATGTGTTTAACCTTACATGTTTGTCGTGACTCGGCATAATCCAAGTAAACTTGGCTTCTGCTCTCGCTACTCCAAACAGTTAAAGCAAAACACTAATTTAAATATTTTAACTATTATGAAAATTTATTCTGAAATCAGGCAAAGTGCATATAATGCACTCACTACCAACTGGAAGCCGGCTGTGCTGGCAACACTTATTCTTGCGTGCGTATATATAGTTATATACGGTATTGGTTATTGTGGTGGACAGAACGGAAGTGCTACACTTTCCTTTATTACATTTGTTTTGAATATATGTATATTTGTTCCTCTGCTTTTCATATTCAAAATTGCCATGTTAGGCTTTTATAACGGATACGCTGATGACACTGTAAAAAACATGCTTGATACATTCAAAACCAAGTATTCACGCTACTTAGTACTATCACTACTTATTGCTGTTTACACTTTCCTGTGGGGATTACTCTTCATTATTCCTGGTATAATCAAGAGTTATGCATACGCAATGACACCATATATTGCCGCTGAAAATCCTGAATTAGGTGCCGAAGAGTGCATTAATCGCTCTATGAAAATGATGTACGGACATAAATGGGAGTTGTTTGTACTTGACATTACATTTATTGGTTGGTATCTACTTATAATTGTAACATGCGGTATTGCATCTTTGTTTGTTGCTCCTTACACAGAATTGGCACGTGTTGAATTCTATAAGGAACTAAAATCAGAACCGCAGATTGTAGAGGCACAAGAAGTGTAAATCTGTAGCATTTTTCAAAAATTCAAGCAAATATTTTTGTGAATATAAAATTTTATGTAAATTTGCAGTTGTACTTAAAATTTGCATAAATGGATTACATAAACAGAAAAATAGAACCTGTTATTTTGGAAGCATCTAAATACTTTCAAGTAATAACTATCACAGGTCCAAGGCAATCAGGTAAAACCACACTATCAGAGCATTTATTTCCTGATTATGAAAGAGTGTCATTTAAGAATCTGCAATTAAAGGATTATGCAGAAAAAGACCCTATTGCATTTCTAAACCAAGGTGCAAAAAAAATGTTCATTGATGAAGTGCAATTAGTTCCACAAATACTTTCATACATACAAGAGGCGGTTGATGCTGATAGAGAAAGAAAATTCATTCTTACGGGAAGTTCCAATTTTGAATTAATAAAATCAATATCTGAATCTTTGGCTGGCAGAACAGGACTGTTTACTCTACTACCAATGAGTTTAGAGGAATTATCAGGGTTAACAAAGAAAATGTCAGCACCGCAAATAATTTTCAATGGTTTATATCCTGCTGTTGTTTCAAATAAAATAATTGCTGAATTATATTATCCTGCGTATGTAAGTACATACGTTGAAAGAGATGTCAGGCAATTGCTTCAAATAAAGAACCAAAGTCAGTTTGTACATTTTATGAAGTTATGTGCCTCAAGAATAGGGTCACTGTTCAACGCATCTGATATAGCATCGGAAGTTGGAGTAGGAAGCAATACAATTAAGGAATGGATGTCTGTAATGCAAGCATCATATATTATTCAATTACTGACACCATATTATGAAAATGTCTCAAAAAGATTGGTCAAGGCTCCAAAAATTTATTTTACAGACACCGCTTTGGCTTGCTACCTATTAGGAATAGAATCACCTGCTCAACTGCAAAGAGATAATATGTTTGGGCATTTGTTTGAGAATATGATAGTTATGGAAGCGCTAAAATCACAATACAACAAAGGAAAAAACGGAGGCGTTTTCTTTTATAGGGATTCCAATCACAATGAGATAGACTTAGTTATAAAAAGTCAGGGGGAATACAATATCTATGAAATCAAATCATCTCAAACATATCACACCTCATTTGAAGACCAATTAAGAAAAGCGGATAAGTGGATTAACGGTCAAATAACAGAGAAAGCGGTTATTTATGCAGGTGATTATGAAAACCCTAATGCAGAAGTAAAACTTATTAATTATAAGAATTTTATACTTAAAAATCAAGGGTCAAAGTGAATTTTTTTCACCTTGACCCTTGTCCCTTTATTCTAAAGTTAAGGCTTTGCCTTAACTTTTTTTTATTTTTCTCCAATTTCAGGGTCTACAAGAATACGTCCGCAATGTTCGCAAACAATAATCTTCTTGCGTG
>JAKSNZ010000013.1 GCA_024405855.1 Paludibacteraceae bacterium | reverse complement strand
TAAGCACAGAAGCAAGGCAAAAACTTGCCAAGGCAGACCCTGAAACCATTGCACAGGCGGCACGCATTCCAGGCATTTCGCCATCAGACATAAATATATTGTTAGTGATGATGGGAAGGTAACAACGTTCCACGTGAAACATTTTCCAAATGTTCCACGTGGAACATAAAAAACATATTATATGACACTACAACAAGTAAGAGAATTGTTTAGAACAATCCAGGATTTTCCAAGAAAAGGAATTGGCTTTATTGACATAACAACAGTTATGAAGAATCCTGAAGCAATGAAAGCGATTAGTGATGAAATTAGCAACTACTATAAAGGAAAAGGAATAACTAAAGTGGTTGCAATGGAATCAAGAGGCTTTTTCTTTGGTTCAATAATAAGTGAAAAACTTAATGCTGGATTTATACCGGCACGTAAGCCTGGAAAACTTCCTGGAGAAACATTTATTGCAACATTTGACAAAGAGTATGGCAAAGATACAATAGAAATTCATAAAGACGCCATTTCACCAGAAGATATTGTATTAATACATGATGATATTCTTGCCACAGGAGGCACCGCGGCGGCAGCAATAGACTTAATAAAAAAAGCAGGTGTAAAGAAAATTTACTTCAACACAATAGGTGAAATAGACTTCCTTAAAGGCAGAGAGAGAATAGCATCAGATGTAGAATACTATAATCTCTTCCACTTTTAACTTTTAACATGCCCTACACTGACCACATAAAAACAATTGTACAATCATTGCCGGATTCACCAGGAGTTTACCAATACTTCAACAAAGACGGCAAAATAATTTATGTGGGTAAGGCAAAGAATCTGAAACGCCGCGTTTCATCGTACTTTATTGGCAACAATCACTCCACAAAAGTAAACGCTCTTGTAAGAAATATCTATGATTTGAAATATTTGGTTGTTGAAAATGAAACAGACGCACTTCTTCTTGAAAACAATCTGATTAAACAACATCAACCTCATTATAACATACTGCTTAAAGACGGAAAGACCTATCCATGGCTTTGCATAACAAAAGAGCCGTTTCCACGGGTATTTAAGACAAGAAATGTAATAAAGGGGGCAACCTATTACGGACCTTATAGCAATGTTTGGGTAGTTGATACAATACTAGAACTTATTAAGAAAATATATCCAATCAGAACCTGTAGAGAATATTTGACGGAAGAGAGCATTAAGGCTGGCAAACATAAGGTTTGCCTTAAGTATCATATACATAACTGTGCCGGATGCTGTGAAGGATTCCAAACATTTGAGGAATATAGGAAAATGATTGATGAAATCGGAGAAATTGTAAAAGGCAACAGTAGCAGACTTACAGAATATCTCACCTCTGAAATGAACAAGGCATCAATAGAATATAGGTATGAAGATGCCTACGCCATAAAGACAAAGATTGATGCCATAAATGCCTATAGGGAAAAAACAGTAATTACCACAACACATAAAGGTTCTTTGGATGTTTTTGGATATGATGAGGAGGAGAATGTGGCATATATTAACATTCTGCACATAACAAACGGCTCTGTTACCCAAGGATATACTCTTGAATTCCATAAAAAGTTAGATGAAAGCAAAGAGGAGATACTTTCACTTGCAATTCTTGAGTTAAGAGATAGGATTCATAGTACAAGTAATGAGTGCCTTGTGCCATTTTTGCCTGATAATGAGATAAATAACGTTACTTTTTCCATTCCGCAAAAAGGAGACAGAAAAAAACTTCTGGATTTGAGTGCACAAAATGTAAAACAATACAAACTTGACCGTATCAAGCAGGGGGAGAAACTGAATACAAAACAAAAAGGCACCGCTATCCTAAAATCCCTTCAAGATGCTCTCAAATTGGAAAAACTACCTATAAGAATTGAATGTTTTGATAACTCTAACATAAGTGGCGATGCCGCCGTTGCAGCATGTGTTGTTTTTGATTATACAAAACCTGTCAAGAGTGAGTATAGAAAATACAACATTAAAAGTGTTGTTGGACCAGATGACTACGCATCAATGCGTGAGGTGGTATATAGGAGATACAGCAGAATAATTGAAGAGGGTGGACATTTGCCTGACCTTATAATTGCTGATGGAGGATTGGGTCAGATGAGCAGCATTAGGGAAATTATTGAAAATGAGTTACACTTGCAGATTCCTATTGCCGGCCTAGTAAAGAACAAGAGACATCAGACAAGCGAACTTCTTTTTGGGAACCCGCCATCAGTTGTGGGCATAAAACCAACAGACCAACTTTTCAAGTTTTTGGCATCGGTGCAAGATGAAGTTCACAGATTTGCCATAACTTTCCATAGAGAGAAGAGAAGCAAAAAACTTACGGCAAGTGAACTTGATGAAATTAAGGGAATTGGTGAAAAAACAAAAAATAACCTTATTTTACATTTTAAGAGTCTGAAAAGAGTTAGGACAGCAAGTTTTAAAGACATTGCAAATATAATTGGAAAATCAAGAGCCTCAATAGTTTACAGTCATTTTAACGGTACTTCTCCCCTCTGAGAATCCAATTTTTTCAAGCACTCGTACTATTATTAGCAAATTTTTAACTAATTTTGAATATTATTTTTGTTAAAACAACTTTCAACTTAATATTATGGATTTTGCATCTTTCTTTAAGGCCTACCCTTTTCCGGTGAGTGAAGAGGAAATCAAACTTGACGTCAAGCACATAATTGAACATCATTATGAAAACAATGATAATTTCAAAAGTCGCAAGTTCATTTACTCCGCTCTTGAAATAACTTCACTTAACGCTACTGACCAAGAAAGGGAAATTAGAAAATTAGTGGAGCAGATTAACAATATTGATGAAGATAATCCTGAACTGCCGATGCCAGCCGGAATTTGCGTTTATCCTTCACTAGTGGAGATAGTCAGAAACACCTTGACTGAAGATGTAGGCATTACAACCGTTATTGGTTTTCCTCATGCACAAACTTTCCCTGAAGTGAAAATTGCAGAAGCCTCTTTAAGTATCCTCAGCGGTGCCACTGAAATTGATATGGTTATGAATGTAGGCAAGTTTCTTAGCGGAGATTGCACTGACGTTTATGATGAGATTAGTGAGGTTAAGGCCACGTGCAAAGACAAGACCTTAAAGGTTATTTTGGAAACAGGACTTCTGAAAACACCTGAAAACATTTTCAAGGCATCGCTACTTGCAATGGAGGCTGGTGCAGACTTTATTAAGAGTACCACAGGTAAGACAGAGCCAACTACACTTGCTGCCGTATACACAATGTGCCGTGCTATAAGGGCATATTATGAAAAGACAAATATTCAAAAAGGCATAAAGGTTGCCGGCGGAGTAAAGACAATACCAGACGCACTGATGTATCTAAGTGTAGTCAAAGAGATTTTAGGAGAAGAGTTCCTATCAACAGACTACTTCCGTATAGGAGCCTCATCATTAGAAAAAGAACTCAGAAAAGAAATTTCCAGATTAGGTTAAGACACTATTCTGAGGGATTTTGTGCAATCTTTAAGCGAAGTTTACCAGAGTAAATGAGCGAGAAGATTGCACAAAATCGCCAATAAGAAACATCAGACGTTGAAGCGGAAGTAGACCACATCCCCATCCTGCATAACATAATCCTTTCCTTCAACACTCAACTTTCCAGCCTCCTTACAGGCTGCCTCAGAACCGTATGCTATATAATCTTCAAATTTAATGACTTCTGCCCTTATGAATCCTTTTTCAAAATCGGTGTGAATTACACCTGCACACTGAGGAGCCTTCCAACCCTTACGGAAAGTCCATGCACGCACCTCAGGCTCTCCTGCGGTCAGGAATGTCTGTAAATCAAGCAAAGCGTATGCCGCCTTAATAAGTCTGTTGACACCACTCTCCTTAAGACCTATCTCCTCAAGGAACATCTGACGCTCCTCGTATGTTTCAAGTTCTGCAATATCCGCTTCAGTGGCGGCAGCAACCACAAGTATTGAAGCGTTCTCACTTTTCACCGCTTCGCGCACCTCATCTACATAATGATTACCGTTTACAGCCGATGCCTCATCAACATTACAAACATAAAGAACAGGCTTGTCTGTAAGCAAAAACAACTCTTTTGCAAGTTTCTTCTGCTCCTTATCAAGCTCCACACTACGGGCATTAAGACCTTTATCAAGAGCGGCTTTGTAAAGCAACAGGATTTCAAGCATGGCTTTTGCCGCCTTATCGCCTGCCGCCGCCTGCTTCTGAACCTTTGTGATACGGCTTTCCACCGTCTCCAAATCCTTTAGCTGGAGTTCTGTGTCAATAACCTCCTTATCACGGACAGGATTTACTGAACCGTCAACATGGGTTACATTATCATTATCAAAACATCTTAGAACATGGATAATGGCATCGGTCTCCCTGATGTTTGCAAGAAATTTATTTCCTAAACCCTCACCTTTGCTGGCACCCTTTACAAGACCTGCAATATCAACAATTTCAACAGTTGTAGGCACTATTCTTTGCGGATGACAAATCTCTGCAAGAGCATTAAGACGCTCATCGGGGACTGTTATCACACCAACATTAGGTTCAATAGTACAAAACGGAAAATTTGCCGCTTGAGCCTTGGCGTTTGAAAGACAATTGAAAAGTGTGGATTTACCTACATTTGGAAGCCCCACTATACCACATTGTAAAGACATAATATCTATTTTTATTATAATTAGGTGCAAAAGTACAAAAAAATACCTATTTTTGCACTCAAATTCATTCCCTATAATGAAAAAAGAAACAAAAACAATACTGATTATCTCATTCAGCATACTTGGACTGCTTCTTTTAGCGGCTGGATATCTGATATATATGCAACAAAAAGCGTTAAAACAAAATAATGACACCATTGAAGAGATGACTGCCGTTATGGAGTTTGAAAAACAGCAAAGTATAGAAGAGTTTGAGCAGATGCAGAAACAGTATGAGGATTTTTACATAAATACTGACAACGATTCACTACTACGCCTCATCGATGAGGAAAAACAGAAAGTACAGCAACTTCTGCAAGAACTGAAAACTGTTAAAGCCACAAACACCAGACGAATTTCAGAACTGAAACATGAGTTGACAACAGTACGTTCTGTTCTTAAGACATACGTAGCAAAAGTTGACTCACTAAACACTGTCAATGATAATCTTAGGACAGAGAATAAGAAAATCAGAGGCAGATATGAGGAACAGGAGCGTCAACTTCAAGAAAAAACAGCTCAGGCAAATGCACTTGAAGAGAAAATTTCAATGGCATCAATTCTTGAGGCATCAGATATAACAATCAGTGCACTTAATGAGAAAGGAAAGAAATCAAGTTCCCTTAAAAAGACCGCAAAACTTCAAATAGATTTCAAGATACTAAGAAACATATCTGCAGAAAGAGGTCATAAAACAATCTATCTCAGAATTACCGATTCAAAAGAGAACCTTTTACCTACCTCTTCACATGACTATTTTATCTTTGAAGGAGTCAATTTGGAATATAGTGCTAAAAAAGACTTTGATTTTTCTGGGGAGACACAGGAAATAACAATGTTTTTTCCAATAATGGAACGTCTTGTCGCTGACATCTACACTATTACTATTTTTACAGAGGGTAACCTTATCGGCCAAAGAAGCTTTAAGCTTCAATAAGATATGAACGGCATCTATGTTCATATTCCGTTCTGTAAGAAAAGATGCACTTACTGTAATTTTTACTCAACAGTAAACACCTATAATATAGATGATTATGTAACTGCTATTTGCACAGAAGCAAAAAACCGGTTAAACATTGACAAATTTGAAACCTTATATTTTGGTGGTGGCACCCCTTCATTACTCAGTAAAGAGCAGATAAACAGAATATACCATACACTTGCTTCAAACTATAACCTTACAAATCTTAAGGAATTCACCATTGAGTGTAACCCCGATGACATCACAACTGATTTTATCAGCAATATTCAGCAAACAAAAGTTAACCGTATTAGCATTGGTGTACAAAGTTTTGACAATAAAATTTTAACATTTATTAACAGAAGACACGATGCCGCTAAGGCAAAAGATGCAGTATCAAATTTGCAGAAAGCAGGATATAAAAACATTAGCATTGACCTTATATACGGCATTCCAGGGCAAACATTGGAAAGTTGGACAGAAACTGTAAATCAAGCGTTGGCTCTGAAAGTCCAACATATATCTGCCTACAACCTCTCTTTTGAAGAAGGTACTAAAATGTTTAACTACAAGAAAGACTCCCCTTCAGATGAACTTTGCCTTGAAATGTACAACACCCTTTGCCGTATGTTGGAATCGGAGGGGTTTGAACATTATGAAATATCAAATTTTGCATTGGAAGGATTCCGCTCAAAACACAACAGCATATATTGGAACGGAGGAGAATATATAGGGCTTGGAGCGGGGGCACACTCATACAACGGCAAAATACGATGCTGGAATAAACCAATTCAACAAAAAGAGAATACACTTTTTTGGGAATCAGAATCTGAAATTTTGACAAGTCAAGACAAATATAATGACACTATAGTAACTGCACTACGCACTAAAGATGGTATAAATATTGATAGAATAGAACCGGCATATCAAGCATCTTTTATTCAAAAGGCACACAAACTTGAAAAAAGAGGACTGATTAAACTTGAAGGAAACTGTGTTTCTTTAACAAAAAACGGCATATTTGTAAGTGATTCCGTTATGAGGGATTTTATTGAGGTATGAAAATAATAGTCAAATATAAAATTACAATTCTTATTGCAATAGGCATTCTATATCTGTGTCTGATGAAACCACCTTCAATCAGTCTGCCAATATATAAAATTCCACATTGGGATAAGATTGTCCATGCTATTATGTATATTTGTTTGAGCCTTGCAATGGCATTTGAGGCAAAATATAAAAATAATCTTATTAAATTCTTGCCTATTTTCATTATTTCCACTACCTTTGGAGGTGTAGTGGAGATACTACAATATTTCAATCCACCCCGTACCGCTTCTTGGGGTGATTTACTTGCAGATGCAATTGGTTCCGCTTTACCACTTGCCTGTTTAACTTTTAATTATCTATTAAGTTATGTCAGACAACAAAAAAGAGAGAACAAAAGTGCTGCAAATAGCCATGAGCCTATTGGAAGGGGTGGGAGCAAGAACAGCGGAGTCATTAATCACTAATTTTGGAGAAGGAGAAGAAGGTTTATACAATTTCTTCAATGCAGGTGTTTTTGAAATTGCTGAAAAAGGGGAGATAAGCCTACCCTTTGCACAGGAAATAATCAATGAAATTCCTAATGCAATAAAAAATGCTGAAGAAGAATATGAATATACCTTAAGAAGAGGTATTGAAACACTTTTCTTTACAGATAAGGAGTATCCTGAAAAATTGCTTCTTTGCCCTGATTTTCCTTTATTACTATATATTAAAGGTAAACCTGATTTTAACAATAAAAAGATTGTTTCAATTGTTGGTACAAGACGTGCAACAGAACATGGAAAAAGGTTGTGTGAAAAATTTGTACATGACCTGGCATCGTTCAGTAAAGACATTATAATTGTAAGCGGTCTTGCATACGGAATTGATATTACATCACACAAAGCCGCTCTTGATGCCAGACTAAAGACATACGGCATAATAGCTGGAGGTATGAACTGTTTTTACCCAAAGGAGCATGAAAAAACGGCTGATTTAATGTCAAGAAATGGTGGAGGTTTTATAACTGAACAAACAAGAGACATGTTTGCTATGCCAGCACTTTTTGCACGCAGAAACAGAATTATAGCAGGAATGGCCGATGCTACCGTTGTAGTTGAAAGCACAATTGACGGAGGCTCATTAATAACTGCAAAAATGGCTATGTCCTACAATAGAGATATATTTGCGTTTCCAGGTAGAGTTGGAGAAAGATTATCAGAAGGGTGTAATAACTTTATAAAATACAATAGAGCGGGAATGATAGAGAATGCTGATGATTTTCTATATTTCATGGGTTGGAACATAAACGGACATGGAAAAAGAGTAGCGGAAGAATATCTAAATTTGAATGAAAATGAAAAACTTATATATGAATTACTTGAAAAAGAAAAAACAGTTCATAGAGATACTTTTGAACTATCTTTTGCAACAAAATTCAATATAACTGAAACACTTTTCAATATGGAATTAAAAGGTATAATAGAACATTTGCCAGGTAACTTTTTTTCATTGATATAGGTATATTTTGTTAATAACTCTGTTAATAAACTGACAATAACATTGCAATAAATAAATTTTGAAATTAAAAAAATTGATTTGGTATATAAAATAATTTAACAACCAAATTTTTATAGATTTTTTTATTGAAATTAATCAACAGATGTTATCCACAAAAAATATGATAACATTAGTAAAAAGTTTTGTACATTTGCATAAAAATAAAGAGTGTTTATAATTTATTTAACTAAAAGAAAATTAAATATTTGACTTGTTAATAACCTGTCAATAATTTTGAATAAGAGTGTTTATTTATAACTACAAAATAAAATAGAATAAAATTTTTGACACAATTAACACAAATATTATAATCATTAGAGTTTTTCTGAAAGAATTAAAAATAAATAATAATATGAATCTAAAAGAAGAGATATTAAAACTTAAAAAAGAGAAAAATGCCTGTATTATGGCACATTATTATCAGGATAATGATATACAGGATGTAGCGGATTATATAGGAGATTCCCTTGCTCTTGCTAAAATAGCGATAAATGTAAAGGAAGATATTATTGTGGTATGTGGTGTTAATTTTATGGGAGAAACCGCTAAAATACTGTCACCAAATAAAAAGGTATTGATACCTGATATAAAGGCAGGATGTTCACTTGCAGACAGTTGTAATCCAAAAGATTTGAAAAGACTTAAGGAAAAGTATCCGGATTATAAAGTTATATCATACGTAAATACAACAGCAGAGGTTAAGGCACTTACAGATATAGTGGTAACATCATCAAACGCAAAAAAAATAGTTGATTCACTACCAAAAGATGCAAAATTAATATTCGGACCGGATAAGAATTTAGGAGGTTACATAAATAAAGTGACAGGAAGAAATATGCTTCTTTGGGAAGGAGGTTGTCATGTGCATCAACGTTTTTCATATAGTAAAATAAAAGATTTAAAGAAAAAGTACCCCGATGCAGAAATATTAGTTCATCCTGAATGTAAGAAAGAGGTAACGGAACTTGCAGATTTTGCAGGAAGTACATTAGCAATACTGAATTATGTAGAAAAAAGTAGTGCAAAAAAATTCATAGTGGTTACAGAGTGTGGAATACTACACCAAATGAAAATAAAATATCCGGATAGAGAATTTATAGCCGCTCCTGTTGAAGAAGACAATATAGAATGTAATAAATGTGAATATATGCGTCAAAACACATTAGAAAAACTATACCAATGTCTCAAAAATGAATCGCCTGAAATAATTATAGATGAAAAATTAAGAAAAGAGGCAATAAAACCAATTGATGCCATGTTAAAGTTAAGTTAAAACTTATAATTGAAAATCGCTTCAATTTTGGTTTTATGAGCATCATTACTTTCAATATAATAAGTATCTGACACTTTAACATTTATAGACATATACTTAATAGGATTAACCTTAAGCACAATATAGAATCTGCATCCTATACCATAATACTGCGGAGAAGAGTAACCATAGAGTATAGTTGGTTCATAATTGTAAATAACATTGTCATAATTAGGAATATCAAAAAAAGAGGCACCTGAAATAAAAGAGAACAAATTGTCTTTAGTTTCCCAACCACCGTTGAACGATAAAAGATAACCAAAAGATTTGTTATAATAATTTGCGGCAATAGTTGATTTAATGGTTATCTGCTTATTAAGAAGAACAGAGTAATTAAAAGTAAAGGAGTGCTTGTAATATGTTCCGTCTTGTTTCTCCCTACTTATTACATTATATTTGAAATAACCTTCATTATTTTCAGCAGGTGAATACAAAGCCTTAAAATTGACGTTAAAACCGGTATAAGGCTTCTTCACAGAAGATTTAATGGCATTGATATTAAAAATATCAGACAGTAAAGTGAATTTCCAACTTCTCCACGGCGATGCCTCAAATCCCAAATACAGTCCCGTTTCACCATTTAGCGAATTTCTTGAATAGGCATTTCCTAATTTTGATGTAAATCCCACAGGATAATACCTGAACAACGATGTAAAAGAAAAGTTGTCACTGCAGAGAATAGTCAAGGTATTGATGGTGGCAAACTTGAAATTGCGGTCAAAAGCGGTCTCACCAGCAAACTTAAACCTTTTTATACTGAACATATAGTCAATACCCACATTAAATGATTTGTCAGCAAAATCATAATATCCGGTAAAGCCCACTTTATAGTATCGGTTGAAAAAACTGAAATTTCCACCTAACATATAAGAAGGAGTCTTATATCTTTTTTCAAAATCAGAAACAGTGCGGTGATAACCCTCATTCTTATTGTACTGAGTGTGCGAAGTAAAAAGATTTACATTATATCTTTTACCGCCAAAAGAGAGAGCCAACCCCCTAAAATATCCAGTTTCAGTAGTACTGTATGAGGGTTTGACATTATCACTGAAAATAACATTTGAGCCAAAGGCGGAACTTGAAAAAGAGGAGGCGGACCTCATTACCAAACCTTGCCCAAAACTCAATTTATAATCACCTATAAATATACCCTTTATGTGTTTTGTAAGATTCATAAAGGCAATATGTCCGCTATAAAAATCAAAACCTTTGTTATATTTAAAGTCAAAAGGCTCTCCTTCAGATTTTGCACCCAATAACCCTACACTGAAATTTTTATGTTTGAAGAAATACTTTATAGACAGACCATAAGGCTTTCCTAAATACTTTCCGTTAGCATACTCCGCTGAAGGTTGCACAGTTCCGTTTGCCTTAACAGTCAGTTGTGATTTGCCGTATTTGCCTATATTCTTGAAAGAGAACCTGTTAAAAGTTTCAGTAGGCCTTACGACTACAAAAGGTAGCATCATTCTTATTGTAACAGGGTCAAAACCTTCAATAAGAGCAAGTTCATAAATGGTTTTCATGGAGCCGTAGTCAAAAATATATTCCTGCAGATTTTCAACTTGAGTTATATTTAGAAAAGGAAGTGCCTCCAATTCATTTCTTGTGGCGACATTAAGGTTTATAGGATTTTCAACTAAAAAGGAGAGCCTCTCCTTCATATCCTCCACATCATCAGTAACCTCCTCAACATTAAGTTCTGAAAAGTCAGAATCAACAGCACGTTCCAAGTCAATAAGCATGTCATAATCAGTGGCAAAAGCGGAACAAAAGCAGAGCAACAATATAAACAGAGACCTACTTCTCATTTGTCCTCTTCTTTTTAGTTTGAAACCCGATGCTTGCTTTGCATCCTACACCGCTCCGTAGTCTGTAGTCCACATTAAAGTCAAGGATAAAACCTTTTAGCCTTAATCCAAAACCCACACTTGCTGAGGCTGAGGTGCGATAGCCAAGTCCGCATCTGAGTATGAATTGGGAAACAGGTATGTATTCAAAATCCATTGATATGAAAAAAGGCTGTTTCAGTTCTATGCCGCCTTCAAATGCAAGATTCACTTTTTCTGCAATGCGGTATCCAACGCCAAGACGGAACACTACGGGTAGTTTTGAGAATGTAATGTTTTCTGCAAGCAATCCTATTGAAAGTTTTTTTGTAGGGAAAGCTAAAATACTCAGATTCAACCCTCCTGTTGCCTTAAATCCTGTATCGGTGTTGAAATGACAGCCATAAAAAAAGCCCTCCAAACCAATTGATATGTACTTTTTGAAATAGTGGGAGAAACCTATGGTAGCCCCTATATTCCAAAACTCACTGTAACCATAGTAAGAAACAGAGCAGGACGTGTTCAAATATTTTGAAGGATAAACTAATCCTACATTAGCAAGTCCAATTTCAGGAAGAAAGAAATTGTTAGTATAGTTTGCTGTAAAAGTAGGGTTTGAAACAAGCGAGTTTACGGCATCGGAGTTAGAGCGGGTATCGCTGATATGCGGAACGGAAATAATCTCTTCCGCAAAAACGGAAGAGCAGAAAATCATAAAAAAAAGAGTAACAAAAAACCTCATTTGCCTTAAAATACCTTGCGGCAGCAAAATGAGGAGTAAGAAAAAAGTCTAAAAGAAAAAATATTTCTATATTTTTGACAAAGTTAGCAAGAATAAATATAAATTTGCCGTATAAAATGAAAAAATTTTGTTTCATAGCATTTTTATCCGCACTAATGCTGATTATTTCAGCACAATGTTTCGGTCAAATATTCAGTGAGGCATTACATGGATATGTTTTGCCGGTAACAATTGAGCATGGTGACACTTTGCCGTATGTTATGCTCAGGGAACTTCCCGTCTACCCAAAAATAACCAATAAAAAGAGTGAGAATTTTTATTGGAAGACCGTACGTGATGTAAAAAAGGTTTACCCATACGTAAAAATTGTGGCAAGAGAATATGCTATGGTTAACGCCAAATTTGATACAATCCAGAATCTAAAGGAACGTAAGAAGTACACAAAAAAATATGAAAAGCAGTTGCTAAAGCAATATGAGCCCACCATGAGGACTTTTACTCTGTCTCAGGGAAAAATGATGATTAAGTTGATTAATAGGGAGCTTGACAAGACGGGCTATGAGCTTATAAAGGAGATAAGAGGCGGTTTTGTGGCTTGGTGGTGGCAGGTATTTGCAAAGATATGCGGAGCAGACTTGAAAGATGACTTCAACCTTTCCACCAGAGAGAAGGACAGAATAATAGAGAGAGTTATAACCTTATATGAAGCAGGGTTGTTATAATAGTTAATTTTCAATTAAAAAATGACCATATATCTTTTAATAGCATTTATTCTCTTGGGGGTGTTGATTGTCATCCTTAACAAGTATACAAGAAAAAAGTCAGCAAAAAATGAAGAGCCGGAACAGAAGTCAACACCTATTTCTGACGGAGAGTGTTGCGGAGCCCATGAAATTTGTGAAAAGACAGGCAAGTATAATCCGCAGTTCAAGCCTGATTACTATGATGATGAGGAATTGGACGTCTATAAAGGTATAAATCCTGAGGATTATACAGAAGAGCAGATAGCGGAGTTTGAAGAGGTGCTTATGACAATGAAAGAGAGTGATGTTGCAGGTTGGCTCAGAAGCCTACAGTTAAGAGGAATAGAACCGCCATATTCAGTAAGGGAAAAGGCGATAATGATTTTAGGATAACATGAATTTTACAGCAAAGACATTTGCCGGTCTTGAAGGTGTACTGTCAGAAGAGTTGAAGGCACTTGGGGCAAAAGATGTGGAGGCGGTAAGACGTGCCGTCAATTTCAGCGGAGACAAGCGGATGCTATACAGGGCAAACCTATGTCTAAGAACAGCGTTAAGAGTATTAAAGCCAATCAAGACATTTGATGTAAAGAGTGCCGATGACGTATATAGCGGTGTAAAGTCAATAAAGTGGGATGAAATAATGTCACTTGACCAAACATTTCTAATTGAACAGACCATCTATTCTGATGTTGTTGCAAACTCCAGATTTGCAGTCTATAAGGCAAAAGATGCCATAGCAGACTATTTTTCAGAAAAGTGTGGCAAGCGACCCAATGTTTCAATAGCAAATCCAAACATATTTATAAACCTATATATAGCAGGAAACAAGTGTACTGTAAGCCTTGACAGTAGCGGAGAGCCGCTTTACAGGAGGGGATACAGAGTGGCTCAGACACCAGCCCCAATGAATGAGGTGCTTGCAGCCGGACTTGTATTATTAAGCGGATGGGATACAAAGAGTGATTTTATGGACCCTATGTGCGGTAGCGGCACCATAGCCATTGAAGCGGCACTATACGCATGTAATATTGCTCCTGGTATATTCCGTAAGCATTTTGCTTTTGAAGATTGGAAGGATTTTGATGCCGAGCTGTTAGAGGAGTTGTATAATGATGACTCGCAGGAACGTGAGTTCAAACATAAAATATATGCCTCAGATATAAACAAAGGTGCGGTTGAAGTTGCCAGACAGAACATTGCTGCGGCATCGGTGTCAAAATATATAGAGTTGACAACGGCAGACTTCCTTAAATTGACACCGCCGGTATCGCCGTTATGCATAATAACAAACCCGCCATACGGAGAGAGATTAAAGGCAGACATAGAGAACCTTTATTCAGCCATGGGCACCACACTAAAGCACAATTATGCAGATACTGTCTGCCACATAATTTCAAGCAATGAAGAAGGATTCAACAAAATAGGACTTAAGCCTTCAAAGAAAATAAGGTTATACAATGGAGAACTTGAATGTGAATTAAGAACCTACAGAATTTTTGGCGGAAAATTTAGAGATTTTAAGAAATCAGAAAACCAAAACAAATCACACACCCCTAAAAAACACTTTGAAAAGCACTTCAAAAAATAAATGTTAAAAATTTTTATATTTTTTAACATTTGAATTGTTAATTTCAGTATATTTGCAATCTCTTAACAGTTGAGTTGTTTTTATGAAGAAGAACAGTTTGGTTATTCTTGCTGTTTTCATGCTATTGTCATTTATCGGACTTGTTGGCGTGCAGTTACAATACACATTGCAATTGTTGCAGATTAATGAGAAGTCTTTTGATGACGATGTTAGGAGCGCTCTTTACCAAGTTGCTAAAATTCTTGAGGATGAGGAGACCATATCCTATATGAAAGAGGCGTTTGGAAAGGAACTTGAAACGGGTGTTGTGGAGCATGATTCCATTATTACCGCAATTCAATTAGGCAATATGTCTCTATCACCACATCAGAGACAGGTTATTAAAGAGACATTTGCAAGAAAGAGGATACTGGTTACTGATGCGGCAATGAAGTGGTTCAACACAGCCCCACGCAAGCCTCTTAAAGAGCGTATTGATGCTGAGCATGTTGAAACTCTTATAGAGCAGGAATTAGATAAAAATTCCATTTCCACTCCGTTTAAGGTGGCTTTCATTGATTTTGAAGGTAATGTTTTCTCCTCCGATACCGCATTTGTCCGTCAAGACAGTATCCTTGATAAAAAGGAGTGGTATTCGCAAATGCTTTTTCCAAGTGATTATGGAAACATCATGAACTTTATGAGAGTGTGGTTCCCGGAAAAACAACCATATATACTTAAGTCTCTTGCTCCAGTGTCATCATTGTCTCTATTTTGTACACTGCTTTTGTTTGCAGTGTTTGTTTCTGTAATAGTGTTGATGAATCGTCAGCGTAAATTGACGGAGAGTAGGAATGACTTTATGCACAATATGACGCATGAGCTTAAAACTCCTATTTCAAGTATATCTTTGGCATCGCAGATGCTCTCTGATAATGAAGTTGCAAGGTCAGATAAAATGAGACATCACCTTACTTCTGTCATATCAGAGGAGACAAAAAGGTTAAGGTTTCAAGTTGAAAAGGTGTTGCAGATATCGTTGCTTGAAAGCGAGAAGGCTATAATGAATTTCAGACCCGTGGACATAAATCAGATAATCACCACGGTAACAGATAATTTTGGTATCAAGGTAGTTGGCAGTAAAGGACATATAGAGACTTATCTTAATGCCACACAATCCGTTGCTGAAGTTGACGAGATGCATTTTACAAACATAATCTATAACCTTCTTGATAATGCGGTCAAGTACTCAAAGGAGAATGAGGCAATTATTCTGAAGGTAACAACAACTAATGACAATAGAGAACATACAATATCGGTAAAAATTGAAGATAACGGCATTGGTATTGCAAGAGAGGATTTGCCGCTCATTTTTGAAAAGTTTCAAAGAGTGCATACGGGCGATGTTCACAATGTAAAGGGTTTTGGACTTGGTCTTTCATATGTAAAAAAAGTGGTGAAAAAACATAAGGGTACTATCAATGTTGAAAGTATAATAGGAGAAGGAACAACATTTACAATAACCATACCATTAAAACATTAATTTATGACAGAAGAAAACGCAAAAGTCCTATTATGTGAGGACGATGAGAATCTAGGTATGTTGCTTTCAGAATACCTTCATGTAAAAGGCTATAACACAGACCTTTGTGAGGATGGTGAATCTGGGTATAAAGCATTTGTCAAGAATAATTATGATATATGTATTTTTGACGTCATGATGCCAAAGAAAGACGGATACACCCTTGCTACTGAAGTAAGGGCAATCAATGCAGATGTACCAATTATATTTCTGACAGCGAAAAATCTGAAGGATGATATAATTGAAGGTTTTCATAAAGGGGGAGATGACTATATTACCAAACCTTTCTCAATGGAGGAGTTGCTTTGCAGAATGGAGGCAATATTAAGGAGAGTCCGTTCCAGAAAACAGGCTGAAAAAGTTGTCTTCCAACTTGGAAAATATTCGTTTGACTCACAAAAGCAGCAGCTTATCTATAATGTTGACAACTCAATAATAAAACTTACCACAAAAGAGGCGGAACTTTTATCGTTACTTTGTGCAAATATTAATGAGATTTTGGAGCGTAACTTCACTCTAAAGACAATATGGATTGATGACAACTATTTCAATGCCCGCAGCATGGATGTGTATATAACAAAACTGAGAAAGTTGCTGGCACGTGACAGTTCAGTCCAAATAATAAACATACATGGTAAAGGTTACAAACTGATAGCACCCAAAGAAGTGACTGAATAAAAATGATTAAAAGATTATCACTGTTTTTGTTGCTTGCGTGTGTGTTGGCATCGTGCAGTTTGAACTCACGTATTCAAAAGGCGGATAAAAAATTTGCCTTGGGGGAGTATTATAGGGCATCGGAGATGTACAAGGCAATTTATCCTAATGTCCCGGCAAAGAATAAGAAGCTTAAGTCATCTGTTGCATATAAGTTAGGAAACTCATACAGGCTTATTGAAAACAATGTAAAGGCAGAAACAGCATATAAGAATGCCGTTAAATTAGGGAGCAAGGATTCTCTTGTGTATTACTACTACGCTGAGGCTTTGCGTTCAAACGGTAAATATAAGGAAGCCATAAACATGTATGAGAAGCAAGTTTCAGCAACAGGGGTCTCAACCTTACTGACCACAGGAATAGAATCCTGTAACAAGGCAATAGAACTTGGTAAGCAAGGCTCCAAATTTGTTGTTACAAAAGATAATAAATTCAACTCAAAATACTCAGACTTTTGTCCTGCTTTTGCCACTTCTGATAATGATATAATTTATTTTAATTCCACAAGAGTTCTTAGGGGCGGAGCAAAGAAAAAGGTGAGCAACAGCCGCATTACGGGACAGCGTAATAATCAGATATATTCTTCAAAAACTAATGTACAGGGTATTTGGGATAATCCTGAATTAGTTGATGCTGAGGGTATTAATACAGAATTTGACCAAGGAACAGTCTCTTTTTCCGCTGATTTCCAAACCATGTATTATACCTTAAGTAAGGTGGTTAAAGGAGAAACACTTGGTGCCGCAATCTACTCATCGGAACGTACAGGTGCCGCCTGGAGTGAGCCTAAGCAGGTTAAGGTGCTTAAAGACTCAAGCATTACAGTGGCACATCCCGCCTTTGACAAAGATGGAGAGTGGCTCTATTTTGTGAGTGATATGGTTGGCTCTATAGGAGGAAAAGATATATGGCGTACACATCAGGTTGAGGGAGAGTGGAGCGTTCCTGAAAATCTGGGTGCCACCATCAATACTGAGGGAGAGGAGATGTTTCCATATTTCGGACCTGACGGCACACTCTATTTTTCAAGTGACGGACATAACGGATTTGGAGGTCTTGACATCTATTCAGCAGAGTTTAAGGGAGATTCAATAGGTTGGGAGGTTACAAATCTGCAACAACCTATAAATTCAAGATATGATGATTTTGGAATAACCATTGCTTCAAGTGGCGATTGGGGGTATTTTTCATCAAACCGTGGAGACAGAAAGAACTATGACCACATCTATAAGTTTGAACTTCCAAAACTGACATTTGAAATAGAAGGCAGTGTAAAGAATTCAAACGGAGATGAGCTGGGAGATGCAGTTGTTAAGATTATAGGCAGCAACGGAACCATTGCAAATGTAAAGACAATAAAGAACGGCACCTATACATATCCTATTCAGAACGGAACAAAATATCTTTTGTTAGGCACTTGCCGCGGATTCCTGAACCTTAAGCAGGAACTCAATGTGCCTGAACTTGATAAAAGTGAGAAATTCAAGGTTGATTTTGTGCTTACATCCATTTCAAAGCCGGTTAAGATGGACAACATATTCTATGAGTTCGGGTCAGCAAAACTTACACCTGAGTCATCGGCCGGACTTGACGAACTTGTAAAACTTCTTAATGACAATCCTAACATAACTATAGAGATAGGAGCCCATACAGACTATGTAGGCGGCGATGAGTCAAATAAGAAACTCTCTGAAGAGCGTGCCATGAGTGTAGTAAACTATCTGCTTGAAAAGGGCATTGAAAAAGATAGATTGTCTGCCGTAGGATACGGAGAAACAGAGCCTGTTGTACCTGATAAGGCATTGGTAAGGCAAAATAAATTCCTGAAGGTAGGAAAAGCATTGACAGAGGAGTTTATAAAGACCCTTACTCCGGAGCAGCAGGAGAAGGCAAACCAGATAAACCGAAGAACAGAGTTCAAAGTACTTAAGACAACATATAAAATGTATTAACGCTGAATCGATTCACCAAATCACCGAATCACCAAATCACCGAATATGAAGCAATACTTAGATTTACTAAACAGAGTTCTCTCAGAGGGAGTTGAGAAGACAGACCGTACAGGAACAGGAACAACAAGCATTTTTGGACACCAGATGCGGTTTTCAATGGCAGACGGATTCCCTATGCTTACAACCAAGAAACTTCATTTGAAATCAATAATCTATGAACTTTTATGGTTCTTAAACGGCGATACAAACGTCAAATACCTGCAAGATAATGGAGTGCGTATTTGGAATGAATGGGCAGACCCTGACGGCTCTCTTGGTCATATATATGGGTATCAATGGCGTTCATGGCCTGATTATAAAGGAGGTCATATTGACCAGATAGCACAGGCTGTAAATGACATTAAGAATAACCCTGATTCCCGCAGAATAATAGTAAGTGCATGGAATGTGGCAGACCTTGACAACATGAACCTACCGCCGTGCCATGCTTTTTTCCAATTTTATGTGGCAAACGGCAAATTGAGCCTACAACTATATCAGAGAAGTGCTGACATATTTCTTGGTGTGCCTTTCAATATAGCCTCATATTCATTACTGTTGCTTATGATGGCACAAGTATGTGGACTTGAAGCAGGGGACTTTGTTCACACCCTTGGCGATGCCCATATCTATAAAAACCATCTTGAACAAGTCAAGCTCCAGCTTACAAGAGACCCGCGTCCACTTCCAAAGATGAAGATTAACCCTAACGTCAAAAGCATATTTGACTTTAAGTTTGAGGATTTTGAATTAGTTGACTATAATCCGCACCCACATATTGCAGGTACGGTAAGCGTTTAATGACAATGGAACTTACAATAATTGTTGCAAAAGACCTTAATAGCGGAATAGGCAAGGGGAACGCCCTACTTTGCCATTTGCCAGCAGACTTGAAACACTTCAAGTCACTTACAGAGACACATACGGTAATTATGGGAAGAAAGACATTTGACTCCCTTCCTAAAGGGGCTTTGCCTAATAGACGAAACATAGTGGTGTCAAGACAAGAAGGGTTAAAATTGGAGAATTGTGAGGTCTTTGCCTCTTTAGATAAGGCATTCGCAGCGTGCAGTAAAGATGAAAAGGTATTTATTATAGGAGGAGCTTCCATCTACTCACAGGCAATTGCGAATGCAACATGTTTAGAGATTACTGTAATAGATAGTCGCTTTGATGCAGACGTATTTTTCCCAGAGATAGACAGCAATATTTGGGAAGTTGTGAAAAGTCAGAAATTTGCCCCAGATGATAGAAATGCATACGCTTATACATTCATAACCTACAAAAAGCGTAAAACTTATTAACAAAAAGCACTTTTCAAACAATCGTAATTGTTTCATTTACAACAATTTTGTAGTTTTGTAACTTCAAAATACAAAAGTTATTTATGGAACAAAAACGCATTAAGACAGCCTTGGTGTCGGTTTTTCATAAGGAAAACCTTGACGCTATTATCACCAAACTTCATCAGGAAGGGGTACAGTTACTATCTACGGGAGGTACCCAAGCATTTATTGAAGGACTTGGAATCCCGTGTAAAACAGTTGAAAGCCTTACAGGTTATCCTTCAATTTTAGGTGGCAGGGTAAAGACCCTTCACCCAAAAGTTTTTGGAGGCATACTTGGTAGAAGAGAGGAGGAGGGAGACCTCAGTCAGATGGCTCAATATGAAATTCCTGAGATTGACCTTGTGATAGTTGACCTCTATCCGTTTGAAAAGACAGTTGCAAGCGGAGCGTCTGAGGCAGATATAATTGAAAAGATTGACATAGGCGGTATATCACTTATTCGTGCTGCTGCAAAAAACTTCAAGGATGTAATTATTGTGGCATCACAGGCACAGTACGAGCCGCTTCTTGATATGCTTCAGGAGAATGGAGCACAGTCATCACTTGAACAGCGTAAATTCTTTGCAAAAGAGGCATTCAAGGTGTCAAGCCAATATGACTCTGCCATATTCAACTACTTTGACGGCGGTGAAGGTACGGCATTCCGCAGTGCAATGGACGATGTAAAGAGTTTGAGATATGGAGAGAACCCTCATCAGAAAGGCTTCTTCTATGGTAAGTTTGATGATATGTTTGAGCAGATTCAAGGCAAGGAGATTTCTTACAATAACCTGCTTGACATTGACGCCGCAGTAAATCTTATTGGTGATTTTGATGAGACCACGTTTGCCATTCTTAAGCACAATAACGCTTGTGGTGTGGCTTCTCGCCCGGCATTGATTGACGCATGGAAAGATGCTCTTGCAGGAGACCCTGTATCGGCGTTTGGAGGTGTACTCATAACAAACACACCAGTTGATAAGGCTACTGCAGAAGAGGTAACAAAGATATTCTTTGAAGTTATCATTGCTCCTGATTATGATATGGATGCCCTTGAGGTTCTATCACAAAAGAAGAACAGGATAATCTTAATTCAAAAGGATACAAAACTTCCTGCAAAGACATTCCGCACGGCACTTAACGGCGTACTTGTACAGGAACGCGATACAAGTGTAGAGGGCAAGTCAAATTTCAAACCTGTAACAACAAGAGAGGCCACCGATGCTGAAGTTGCAGATATGATATTTGCCAACAAAATAGTAAAGCATTCAAAATCAAACTCAATAGTTCTTGCAAAGAATAAGCAGCTGTGTGCAAGCGGTGTTGGTCAAACATCAAGAGTTGACGCACTTAAGCAGGCAGTGGAAAAGGCAGGAGCCTTTAATATGGACCTACACGGAGCGGTTATGGCATCTGATGCCTTCTTCCCATTTGGAGATTGCGTTGAGATAGCCTATAACGCAGGTATTACGGCAGTTGTACAACCTGGCGGTTCAATTCGTGACGGGGAGTCATTTGATTTCTGTGAGAAACACAACATGGCAATGGTAATAACTGGCATCCGCCACTTTAAACATTAACTATTAACTATTAACTAAATAAAATGGGACTTTTTTCATTCACACAAGAGTTGGCTATGGACCTTGGAACCGCCAACTCCATTATAATTCAAAACGGAAAAATAGTTTTGGATGAGCCTTCAATAGTTGCCCTTGACAGGTCAAATGACTCTGTTGTTGCAATAGGGGAAAAGGCAAAACAGATGCAAGGTAAGGAGAACGAGCGTATTCGTACGGTACGTCCGTTAAAAGACGGCGTTATTGCAGACTTCAATGCTGCGGAGCAAATGATTAGGGGAATGATAAAGATGATAAACCAGCATCATAACTTTCTTGTAACCCCGTCACTTAAAATGGTTGTATGCATACCTTCAGGCAGTACAGAGGTTGAAATACGTGCTGTGCGTGACTCATCAGAGCATGCAGGAGGCAGGGATGTATATATGATTTATGAGCCAATGGCAGCCGCTATGGGTATAGGTCTTGATGTTGAGGCTCCAGAGGGTCACATGATAGTTGACATAGGCGGTGGTACTACAGAAATTGCGGTAATATCACTTGGCGGACTTGTATGCAACCAATCAATCCGTATTGCAGGCGATGAACTTACATCAGACATTATTCAATACATGGGTCAAATCCACAATATCAAAGTGGGTGAGCGTACAGCGGAACTCATAAAGATGAATGTTGGCTCAGCACTTATGGAGTTGGACCCGGAAGAGGCACCTGAAGATTACGTTGTTCGCGGACCAAACCGTATGACATCACTTCCTATGGAGGTTCCTGTTTCATATCAGGAGATTGCACATTGTCTTGACAAGTCAATAAGCAAAATGGAAACCGCCATACTTGCCGCACTTGAGCAGACACCACCTGAACTATATGCTGACATTGTAAGAACAGGTATTCATCTTGCAGGCGGCGGTGCTTTGCTACGTGGTCTTGCAAAAAGATTTTCAGATAAGGTTAACATTCCTTTCTATGTAGCGGAAGACCCTCTTCACGCAGTTGCACGTGGCACGGGACTTGCTCTTAAGAACGTTGAAAACTATTCATTCCTAATGAGATAATCAGATAATGAGAAATCTTATAGGGTTTTTAATAAAAATTGCACCACTGTTGTTGTTTATTTTTTTTGAAACAATAGCAGTGGTTATGATGGTACAGCGCAGTACATATCATAACTATGTCATTACAAGTTCTGCCAATGTTATGGCAGGTGGCGTTTATGAAGCCACAAATTCAGTGACGTCATATTTCTCTTTGGACACTGACAATGAGCAGTTGGCAATTGAGAACAGCAATTTGAAAAATGAAATAGAAACCCTAAAGGCAATGATAGTTGACAGTTTGGATAGTATAAAGTCAGACCCTCTGATATCATACATACCTGCAAAGGTAATAGGTGGTTCAGTCAACAAACTTGATAACTACCTGACACTTAATAAAGGCACTGATGACGGGGTAAGGCCAGACATGGGAGTTGTTTGCGGAGAAGGTGTTGTGGGCATTGTTGTTACGGCATCGGAGCACTTCTGTACAGTGCTTCCAATAATAAATTCAGAGTCTAAAATAAGTTGTAGGCTTGACAGTTCCAAGTCATTATGCTCTCTTATCTGGCACGGATTCAGTCCGTCATACGCACACTTGGAAGAGGTGCCACGTCACATTGTGGTAACTAAAGGAGAAAAGGTTTATACTAGTGGATTCTCATATATTTTCCCTGAAGGAGTGCCTGTTGGTACGGTTGATGATGTTGAATTGAAAGAGTCAGACAGTTTTTATAAAATCAAGGTCAAGCTTAACACTTCATTCTACACCATTTCATACGTCAACGTAGTTAATTTCAGTAGAATAGATGAATTAAAGCAGCTAAATACAGGAGTTAAGGTCAATGGACAAGGTCATTAGATATATTGTTCTGTTTGTTGCATTGTTTCTGATACAGGTTGTAGTACTGTGCAATATAGACTATTTTGGATTTATATGTCCTTATGTCTATATTCTCTTCTTCCTTGCTCTGCCTATAGGTTTCAACATATACGGAGCCATGGGGCTTGCGTTTCTTATGGGATTGCTTATTGATATTTTTGGCAATACACCTGGAGTTCACATAGCCTCAACCGTCTTGCTTGCATTTGTAAGAGACTATTGGATAGACATTGCACTTCCAAACAACGATATAGGCAAGGTTGAGCCGTCGCTTGCCAAACTTGGAATATCAAATTTTCTAAGATATGCGGTTCCACTTGTTCTGGCACATCACCTGATACTCTTTTTTGCAGAATCGTGGTCGTTTGTTGACGCATGGTTCGCCACACTCAAGGCAATTGCAAATGCTATTGTAACAATGTTGTTCATAGTAAGTTACTATCTATTAAAGGAGAAGTAGATGAGATATGTTTCTCACGTACATAAGGAAGATTACAGCAGAAGGCAAAGCGTATTCATAATAATTGTTGTATGTGTTGCCATAATCTACCTTATTCGTCTGTTTCATTTGCAGGTAGTTGACCCGTCATATAAAGACAGTGCAGACAGTAACGCTTTTTTGAAACAGACAATATATCCTTCACGCGGTCTTATCTATGACAGAAACGGCAAACTTATTGTTTCAAATCAGCCTGTTTATGACATTATGATTGTCATGAGGGAGATAAAAGGATTTGACACACTCCAATTCTGCAATATGCTTGATATAACCAAAGATGATTTCAATGACAGAATTGAGGTCATAAAGGATAGGCGTAAGAATCCAGGCTATTCAAGTTACACCCCACAAGTGTTCATTTCAAACTTAAGCACTTTTGATTATGCAAAGGTTCAGGAGAAACTCTTTCGTTTCCCAGGAGTCTTTATTCAGCAGAAAGTAATGCGTGAATATCAAATTGAGCATGCCGCACTTGCATTAGGCTACATTGGAGAAGTAAGTCAAGCCCAAATAGATATGGATTCCTACTACAAAAGGGGGGATTACAAAGGGCAGAGCGGTATTGAAAAAAAGTATGAGGAGTTATTGAGGGGTGAAAAAGGCTATGAAATACTATTGCGTGACGTTCACGGAAACATAAAAGGCCACTATCTTGACGGAGAACTTGATTTGCTTCCGGTATCGGGAAAAGACCTTACTGTTTCACTTGATATTGACCTACAGACATACGGAGAGGAACTTATGAATGGAAAGATGGGCAGCATTGTGGCAATAGAACCTCAAACGGGAGAGATTCTTGCCTTAATATCGGCACCTACATACAATCCTTCATTGTTAGTGGGGAGAGATAGGTCAAAACACTATGGAGAGTTGCTTAATGACCCTCACAAGCCCCTATTTGACAGACCTATGATGGCAATGTATCCTCCAGGCTCAACATTTAAGACGGTACAGGCATTGGTAATGCAGAATCAGGGTATAATAAATGAAAATACAGCCTATCCTTGTTCAAGAGGGTATGCATACGGAGGACGTCATAAATTAGGTTGTCATGCCCATTCATCGCCGTTAACCTTGCCACAGTCAATACAGCACTCTTGCAATGCCTATTATTGCTGGGCGTTAAAGGCACTGCTTGATGTAAACGCAAAAAAGTATGGTTCAACCGGCAATGCCTACGATGCCTGGTTCAATGACGTATGTTCCTTTGGATTTAACAGCAAACTTGGCGTTGATTGCACAAATGAAAAGAGTGGCAGCATTCCGTCACGCAAGTTCTATGACAGATATTACGGAGCAGACCGTTGGCACTCATCTACTATAATATCAATATCCATAGGGCAGGGAGAGATACTTTGTACTCCTATTCAGATAGCAAACCTTGCAGCCACCATAGCAAACAAAGGGTGGTACTATATACCGCACTTGCTTAAAGGCGTTAAAGGGGGCAAGATAGATGACCAATATCTTGAAAAGCATGTCACTAATATAGAGCCACAATATTTTGACGTTGTGCATCAAGGTATGCTTGGGGCGGTGCAGCAAGGAACGGCATACGGAGGTAGAATTGACAGCATACAATTTTGCGGGAAGACAGGAACAGCACAGAACCCTCATGGTAAGGACCACTCCATATTTATGGCATTTGCCCCAAAGGAAGACCCAAAGATAGCAATAGCCGTTTATGTTGAAAATGCAGGTTTTGGGGCAACATGGGCAGTGCCTATAGCATCGCTCATGATAGAGAAATATCTTAAAGGCTTCATACCTCAAAACAGAAAGTGGATAGAGGATAGAATATTAAACGGCAGACTTATAAGTGACGATTAATATTATGAGAGCAGAGCAGAACATACTTAAAAATCTTGATTGGGCAACCATAATAATATGGTTTGTTATGGTTATGGCAGGGTGGCTTACAATTTATGCCGCATGCTATGACTATGAGCATACAAGAATTTTTGACATGAGTATGCGTTACGGGCAGCAACTTGTTTGGATTGCAGTAGCATCGGTGTTTGCAATTCTGTTAATAGCCATCGATACCAAATTCTACGGCTCCATAGCCATTCCGTTATATGTGCTTATGATAGGATTGTTAATACTTACAATCTTCGTTGCCCCTGAAGTTAAAGGCTCACATTCATGGATACAGATAGGCGGATTCCGTTTTCAGCCAGCTGAACTTGCAAAATATGCCACTGCACTGTGTCTTGCCAAATACATGAGTTCATACGGCTATAACATTAAAAACTCAAAGAACTTTTTGGTTACAGCCCTGATAATAGGCTTGCCTATGCTCATAATAATAGCCCAGCAGGAGACAGGTTCCGCACTTGTGTTTGCAGTATTCATATTGGTGCTATTTAGAGAGGGTTTGGACGGCGATTTTCTTATTTACGGAGCATTGGCAATCCTCTTCTTTGTATTGGTAATAAAATTCAATAACATACCTCTTCCCCCCGATGCTCCTATTGTTGAGCATTACGGTTATATGATAGTGTTTATTATTGCCGTATTGACGGGTATATTCCTGATATTCCACTATACAGGCGATATTCCTATGTTTAATGTTTACGCCATAACTAACGCGTCAATATGGGTGTTGGGAATAATACTTAAATTAATTAAAGCAGACCTGTTGTCATATACCCTTATATCAGAGGTGTCATTTGCGGCAAGTGCGTTATTATTCTTTATTTACGCAATAATAAGGCGGAGCAGGGTACATTTAAGAGTGATACTGTTCTTCATACTTACTGCAGGTCTTTGCTTTGCCGCAGACTATGCCTTTAATAATGTGTTGCAACCCCACCAGCAAATAAGAATAAAAGTGGTTATGGGACTTGAAGATGACCCGCAGGGAGCAGGATACAATGTGCGTCAGGCTCAAATTGCCATAGGCTCAGGCGGCCTTACGGGTAAAGGATTCCTTAACGGAACCCAAACCAAACTGAACTATGTGCCGGAGCAGGATACAGACTTTATTTTCTGCACTATAGGAGAGGAAACAGGATTTTTGGGAACCACTTTCATAGTGTTGTTGTATGTTGTATTCATTAGCAGATTAGTATATTTGGCTGAAAGGCAAAGAACGCCGTTCAGCAGAATATACGGATACAGCGTGGCATCAATCTTCTTTTTCCATTTCTGCATAAACATAGGAATGGTCATAGGATTATTGCCTGTCATTGGCATTCCGTTACCATTCTTCAGTTATGGAGGTTCATCAATGATAGCCTTTACCATATTGCTGTTTACATTTATCAAATTGGACACACGCCATACAGAGACAATGGCAACTTAATAAATTTTTTGTAAATTTGCACTATTAAAAAACAAAATTATGATAGGGAAAGAAATAATTGACAGAATCTGTTTTATAGAGATGCAGGATTCCGCTCATCTTAACTGTCTGAGTGAGCAGTTGTGTAATGAGATGTCAGATGCTATTGATTTTGCATACTCTTCTGAATGTGTGGGTATAGTTATAAAGGCACAAATAAGCCATGGAGTTTGGAGTGCTGGGCATAACATTAAGGAGTTGCCAACAGACGGCAGTGACCCTCTTGCCTTCAATGTGCCAATGGAGAACCTGCTTAGAAAAGTTCAGGACGTTCCAATTCCTGTAATTGCATACGTTGAAGGAACCGTTTGGGGAGGAGCGTGTGACCTATGTCTGTCATGCGATATGATAGTTGCCGTAGATACAGCCACATTTGCCATTACACCAGCAAAGATAGGCATACCTTACAATGCTTCAGGCATAATGCACTTCATAAACCAACTTGGCATAAACAAGGCACGTGAAATGTTCTTTACGGCACAGCCTATTCAAGCCGCCGATGCGTTAAACGTAGGTTTGCTTAACGCCATTGCACCAATTGAGGAGTTGCCAAAGGTACTTGAAGAGAGATTCCTTAATCCGTTCCGCCGCAATTCAATACTTTCAATGAGTGCCATCAAGCGTCAGTTCAGAATGCTTGCACGTGCATCAAGTCTTATATCGTCTGAGAGTTTTGAAAAAATCAATTCATATAGAGCAAAAGTATATTGTGGCGATGATTACAAAGAGGGCATAGCATCATTCTTAGAGAAGAGGCCAGCCCAATATAAGGGTAAAGCCACTGATTTGGATTAATGGGCAGACAAAAGAAAAATAGGGTAAAAAGAGGCAAAATGTCAAAATTGCAGGCTGTTGAAATCAAGCGGCCTGCACATGTTGTGCGTTCTGAAAAAAAGGAGGAGGTTGAAATCAGAGATGCTTTTCCAAAAGAGGTTTTGACAGAAGCGGAAAACCTTGATGCCGTTATCTCAGCAGAGGAAATCAAAAAGCGTCTTGACTACAGAGATGTAGTTACCTTTACTATAGACCCACGTGATGCCAAAGACTTTGATGACGCCATTTCCATAAAGACACTGCCAAACGGCAACTATGAAGTGGGAGTGCATATTGCTGATGTCACCCACTATGTTAAAGAGGGAGGTGAGATAGACAAGGAGGCGTATCTTAGGGCAACATCCATTTATTTAGTTGAAAGAGTGATTCCAATGCTACCTGAAAAACTGTGCAATATGGTTTGCTCATTACGTCCTAATGAAGACAAACTCACCTATTCCGTCATTTTTGAAATTACACCAAAGGCAGAGGTCAAAAAGAGCAGAATTGCCAAGTCAGTTATATGCAGTAACCGTAGGTTCACATACGAGGAGGCACAGGATATTATTGAGAAGCGTGAGGGGGAGTACAGCAAAGAGATACTTGCACTTGACAGCCTTGCCAAGATACTGAGAGAAGCCCGTTTTGAAAAAGGAGCCATAGCATTTGACAGTACAGAGGTCAGATTTGAACTTGATGAGGCAGGCAAACCCATAGATGTATATTTTAAGGAGCAGAAAGATGCCAATAAACTTGTAGAGGAGTTTATGTTGCTTGCAAACCGCACCGTTGCTGAAAGAATAGGAAAGGTTAAGGCAGATGAGAAACCCAAGACATTTGTCTATAGAATACATGATGAACCAAACAGAGATAAACTTGATGACCTTTCAAAATTCATAAAGCGTTTTGGCTACCAATTTAAGGCAGAGGGGGCAAAAGAGAATGTATCAAGGTCAATAAACCGTTTGCTTGACAAGGTGCAAGGCACAAGAGAGCAGAACCTTATTGAAACCATAACCCTGCGAGCAATGGCAAAAGCCATATACAGCACAGAGAACATAGGTCATTACGGACTTGCATTTGACTTTTACACCCATTTCACATCTCCAATACGCCGATACCCTGATATGATGGTACATCGTCTGTTGGCAGACTATCTGAGCGGAGGAGCCTCTGCATCGCAAGAGCGATATGAAGAGTATTGCAAACACTGCTCAGATATGGAACAGGTGGCGGTAAATGCAGAAAGAGACTCTGTGAAATGCAAACAAGTGGAGTATATGGCAGACAAGAAGGGTCAGGTGTTCTCAGGAGTCATATCGGGAGTTACAGAATGGGGTATATTTGTTGAAATCATAAGCAACAAGTGTGAAGGCATGGTGCCTATCAAGAGGCTTGATGATGACTACTACACATTTGATGAGAAAAACTATTGTGTAATAGGCAAACGCACCCATAAGGTATACAGATTAGGCGATGAGGTGAACGTTATGGTGGCGTCAACAAACTTGGAGAAGAAACAGTTGGACTTTATACTTGTATAAAGGAGAAATGAGACTGCGAAGCTGGGCGTAGCCAAAGGAGAAATGAGAAATAATTAGTAATTGTTAGTAGAATGGAAATAAGAATTATAAACAAATCAAGCAACCCGTTGCCGGCATACGCAACGCCACTGAGTGCAGGATTGGATTTAAGAGCAAACCTTCAATCCCCCGTAACGCTTAATCCAATGGAGCGTAAACTTATACCTACAGGCCTTTTTATAGAGTTGCCGCAAGGTTATGAGGCACAAATCCGTCCAAGAAGCGGATTGGCGTTAAAGAAAGGAATAACTGTACTTAACACCCCAGGCACCATTGATGCAGACTATAGAGGAGAGATAGGGGTTATTCTAATTAATTTGAGCAATGAACCGTTCCTTATTGAGAGCGGAGAACGTATTTGCCAAATGGTTATTGCAAAGCATGAGACAGCGGAGTTTGTTGAAGTTGCAGAACTATCTGATACAGAACGCGGAGCAGGAGGCTTTGGGCATACAGGAAAGAGATGAAAAGAGTATTAATTTTAATACTGTTTGCAATTACATTTACATCGGTGTACGGATGTAAGGTAAAAAAAGAGACACTTTCTGATACATTGATATATCAGAGAGACTCACTTTTCATAGAGGGATTAAGGCTTAAACAGCAGAAACTCTATGACAGTGCGTATATTGCGTTTCAAAAGGCTGATTCCATTGACAGCATGAATCCTGCAATATGTTATGAGTTGGGCAACAGATTACTTGCAAAAGATTTTGAAGCGGGGCTTGAGTATCTTGAAAGGGCGGTATCGTTGTCAAAGGATAACTACTATTACAGAAAATCAGTGGTTTCGGCAAATCTGATGAAAAAGGATATGGACAGTGCTGTTGACAAATATGAGGCACTTCTCAAGCAGTTTCCTGACCATGAAGGAGACTTGTATGACCTTGCAGAACTATATGCACGCAAAGGTGATTTCAAAAAATCCATAAAGACTTTTGAGCGGTTGGAGCGTTTGACAGGTACTGACAAATACATTTCATTATCAAAAGTTGGAGTGTTCATTAGTGCAGGCGAACTTGACGATGCCCTTAAGGAACTTGATAAAATACTGAAAGAGATGCCTCTTGACGCATCGGTGTGGTCATATAAGGGAGACATCTATATGGAGACAAAGGATTTGGACCTTGCTTTGGAGTGTTATGAAAAGGCATTGGAACTTGACCCTGACAACGGATACGCACTTGAGTCAATGTATGTCTATTATATCAGGACAGGAGAGTCTGATAAGGCAAATGAAATGATGTTCCGCATATTCACGTGTGAAGAGATTCAGTATAGCCGCAAAAAAGAGTATCTGAACCAAGTTGCAAGGTATTACGTGGCTACCCAAAGGCCGTATTCAGAGCTTGACACCATTTATAGAAGCATTATTGCCTCTGACCCTGAAAACTCCGATGCCCTGCTTCAGTACTCTGATTACCTTATACAAATGAAGCGTAATGATGATGCCATTGAAACACTCCGTTCAGCAGTTTATCTTGACCCTCAATGCCAAATGTGTTGGGAGTATCTGCTATATCAGATGGCGGCAAGTTCAGACTCTGCAATGGTTGAAAAGGTACTTGAAGATGCAATGGAGGCTATTCCTGAAAGTGCTGAGTTCCACTATTACAGCGGACTTTGGAGTTACAGCAAGAATCATGATGATGATGCCATTAAGTTTATGCTTAAGGCAGACAGCATAGTGGAGGCATCGGGCAGAAAGGCACTCACTGAAGAAAACAGAAAGGATTTGTGGAATTTCCTATTTAATTTCTACTATAGAAAATCAGATAAGGAAAACTACTACAAGTATCTTGACAAAAGCATAGAGGCGTTTCCTAATGACCTTATGTCATTGAACAATTACGCCTATATGATTGCCGTTGATGGAGGCGATATTGAAAGGGCTGAGGCTTTAAGCAAGAAAACCATTGAAAAAGAGCCGCTTGAGCCAACATATTTAGACACCTACGCCTATATTCTAATGAAAAAAGGTAAACTGACTTATGCCAAGTTCTATATTGAGCAGGCAATTGAGTATATGAAATCAGCCCCCGATGCTGTAATTTATGAGCATTACGGAGATATTCTTTTCCTTTCAGGCAAAGTTGATACAGCCATTGAGTATTGGAAAAAATCATTGGAAATGGAACGTGAAGGACAAGACAAAGATAAATTGAAAATAAAGATTAACACAAGACAATATGTTGAATAATAGCGTAATAAAAACTGCTACACTATCAGTTGCAGTCTTTTTGCTTACAATAGGTATTACAAGTTGTAAAAAAGAGAAATACAGCGGAGAAAAATCTCCGGGTACAGGTGCTGTAACAGAGCAGGAGGAAAACCGGTTTATTCCACAAAACCAGGATTTCTCCACAATGAAGGCAAAGGTTTCACTAAGTATATCGGCACTTAGTTTTTTCAACATTAAGACAACCGTAAGCGTTGAGAGAGGCAAAAGGCTTATGATTTCAATGCAACCGCTTCTTGGCATAGAAATGTACAGAGTAACCTGTACGCAGGATTCCATAGTATTTATAGACAAAATGTTGCGTTCATACGTAGCGGAGCCGTACAGATATTTTACTGACAAGAACTTCAACCTTAATTATGAAATGATTGAAGGCTTAATGTGCAACCTCTATTTTGACCCTTTGAAACAAAACTATAAAACCCTGACAATTAAAGAGATGGGGGCAGATTCCATATTTCATTGCCAAGCCCCAAACTATTATGTTGAGTTTTTTGTTCAAAATAACATTAATCGTACCCTATTCTCAACAAATGACGGTACAGAGTATGTTATGGCAGACTATAACACCTTTAAGAACACAGGAGTCTACACATTCCCAATGGCGGCGGTGTGTACATTGTCATCACAAAAACTTACATTTTCAGCAAACATTGCGTTTGATGAAGTAGAATTCAACACACCTGTAACAATAGTGTCAAACATACCAGGCTCTTATAAAAAGAGTTCATTGGAGTCTTTGTTAAAGTAAAAAGGAATAACAATGAAGAGAATTTTTGTAATACTTACTTGTCTTGTCATTGTACTCTCAGCTGGAGCACAAAGCGTAGAGGAGTTGCAGAAACGCAAAGCAAGAGCACTTAAGAACCTTGAAGCAACCTCTAACCTAATAACAGAAAACAAAGCCAATACGCAAAAGACAATGACCAAAATCAACCTTTTGCAGGCGGAAATAAAGGAGAGAAAAGTTGTAATAAACTCACTTAATGCAGAGGTAAATGAAATAAACCGACAGATATCGGCACTCAGAACAGAAATTGCAACACAGCAGAAACAACTTGACGCACTTAAAAGAGAGTATGCGGCATTAATGTACCACAGATACTATAAAAAAGGCCAATGGGACAACCTGATGTTTGTGCTTTCAGCAGGGAATGTGGCTCAGAGTTACCGCCGATACCGCTATATTCAACAATATGCAGAGTATTGTACAATAAAGGGAGAAGAGATAGTCAAAGTACAGGCGGAACTTGATGTTAAGATGGCTGAAATTGAGAAGGTAAGGGCTGCAAGAGTTGAAGTTTTGAATGAACGCCAAAGGGAGAGTGCCAAACTTCAAGGAGAAAAAAACAAGCAGGACAAACTTGTAAAGAGTTTGAAGAAGAAACAAAAGGAGCTGTCAAAACAACTTAAGAAACAGCAGCAGATTGCCAATCAGTTAAATGCCCAAATTGAGAAAAAGATTGCGGCTGAAGCAAGCAAAAGCGGCAAGAAAGGTTCAAAAGGAACTACGGAATATGCCCTTACTAAAGAGGAAAAACTTGTATCGGGTAATTTTGAAAAGAACCAGCACCGTTTGCCGTGGCCTGTTGAAAAAGGATTGGTGGTAGGGGCATACGGCATTCAGCCACACCCTGTGCTTGAACATGTTACAACAAACAATAAGGGAATCTACATACAATGTCCTAAAGGTTCAAAGGCACGTGCCGTATTTGAAGGTGAAGTTACCCAATGTTTCTCAATTCCCGGCAGTAACAATGTGGTTATTGTCAAGCACGGACTTTATAGAACCGTTTATGCAAACCTTGTGAGCCTCAATGTAAAGATTGGGGATAAGGTTACTGCAAAACAGGTTGTTGGCACTATTTACTCCGATGCTGAAGAGGATAACAAGACGGTGCTTTACTTCCAAGTTTGGAAAGACAAAACCACCCAAAATCCAGAAATCTGGTTGGCAAAGTAAATTTGCCAACCAGATTCTGGATTTCTTTTCCTTTTTTACGGGGAGTACCCCGAACCCCCTCGCCAAGCGGACTGGTTAGCAAAATAGTGAACATTGAATTTTAGAATTAGCTATGCTAATTCTAAAATTCTGCGTTATTTGGGGTGCGAGGGAACGGAATCACGTCACGAATATTCTGCATACCTGTAACAAATAGCATCAGACGCTCAAAGCCCAAGCCAAAGCCGGCATGAGGACATGAACCATATTTACGGGTGTCAAGATACCAAGTCATATCCTTCATAGGAATGTGAAGTTCCTCAATGCGTGCAAGCAATTTGTCATAACTCTCTTCACGGACACTGCCGCCTATAATCTCACCAATCTGAGGGAACAGCACATCAGTGCCTTGAACAGTCTTGCCGTCAGCATTCTGCTTCATATAGAAGGCTTTTATCTCTTTAGGGTAGTCAGTCATAATTACTGGACGGCGGAAATGCTCCTCAACTAAGTAGCGCTCATGCTCACTTGCAAGGTCACAACCCCAATAAACAGGGTATTCAAACTTCTTACCGTTCTTAACAGCATCTTCCAAAATCTTAATGCCTTCAGTGTAAGGCAAACGCATAAATTGGGTATCGGCAACGGCCTTAAGACGTTCAATAAGACCTTTGTCAATCATTTGGTTAAGAAACTCAAGGTCATCGTAGCAGTTATCAAGAGCCCACTTTACGCAGAATTTTACAAACTCTTCTTCAAGGTCCATAAGCTCATCCTTGTCCATAAAGGCTATTTCAGGCTCAATCATCCAAAACTCAGCAAGGTGGCGTGGAGTGTTTGAGTTTTCAGCACGGAAAGTAGGTCCAAAAGTGTATATTGCACCAAGAGCGGTGGCACCAAGTTCACCTTCAAGCTGACCTGAAACCGTAAGGCTTGTAGGCTTTCCAAAGAAATCCTTGCTGTAATCAACCTCCTTGCCCTCTCCCTTTGCAATGCGGTTAAGGTCAAGAGTTGTAACCTGGAACATTTGACCTGCCCCCTCACAGTCCGATGCCGTAATAAGCGGTGTATGGAAATAGTAGTAACCCTTATTGTGGAAGAAAGTGTGAATGGCGTATGCCATGTTATGTCTTAAACGAAGAACCGCTCCAAATGTGTTTGTACGTGGACGTAGATGGGCTATCTGACGCAGATACTCCATTGTATGCCCCTTCTTTTGAAGTGGATAGGTATCATCAGCAGTTCCGTAAACCTCAATGCTGTCAGCCTGAACCTCAACACTCTGACCTGCACCTTGAGATTGAGTAAGAGTGCCTATGGCACAAATACATGCACCCGTAGTAACATCCTTTATTGACTCCTCACTTATTTTTGCAAAATCAACAACTATTTGCAGATTCTTAATGGTGGAACCGTCATTAAGGGCTATAAACCCTACATTCTTGTTACCTCTGCGGGTTCTGACCCAACCTTTTACTGTTACCTTACTGCCGTAAGAGGTGCTGCTTAGCGCCTCAATCACCTTTGTTCTCATTGTCTTTAATTTTTTTGAAGTGCAAAGATAAAAAATTTAAATGAGAAATGAGAAATGAGAAATGAGAAATCTCCTCTCTCCTCTCTCCTTTCTCCTTTTATTGGTGTTCCGGGCGAAGCAAATCAACCAATGTCTTTACAGGAGTGAATGTTGAAGGCGGAACCTCAACAAACACAGTAATCCAGTCTGCCATGGCTCCGTTCCATAGTCCGGGACGCTCCTGAATCATCATATCAATGCCGTTCTGACTCTTTGAAGATATGAATCCCGTTGAAGGGTCAATGTAGTTATGCAGATTAAAATTATTTCCTCTGTAGTTCTTTATTGAGCATACAATGTCAACAGGATTAAAGTGAGATGACTTTTGTACAAGTTCAACTTGGAATCTGTTTCCAAAATCAATTTGTGAAGCCTCAATAATTTGAAGAGAAGTCTCACCCTGTGAGTTCTTTACCCAATACGGGCCGCCACCTGGTTCCCCGTCATTACGTACCATGCCGCACACCCTGATAGGACGGTTAAGTTTCTTTTGCCAATATGCTATTTTCTGACGCAAAGATAAAGCAAAATAACCCACTCCAATCTTAATTTGTAGCATTGATGAGGCGTAAGCCTCAATTTGAGCAAGCCTGGCAGGAGATAAAGATAGTGAGTCAAGGTCTCTCATTGCTTGGTCAGTTTCTGTCTTAAGACTCATGAGCAGTCCGGCAAGAAACTTCTTGTATGTATAGGTTTCATCTTTGAGACGGTCAACTGTAACATTGTCAATGTTTTTAATAAAAATAAAGTCTTCAGTACAGTCATTAAGGTTTTCAATCAGTGCACCATGTCCGCCAGGACGGAAAAGCAGAGAACCGTCAGCATTCCTTACAAGTTTGCCGTCAGCCTTATTAATAGCAAGCATATCAGTCTTAGCCTTTTGCTCTGAGAAAGTTATGTTATACTTAACTCCATACTTCTCCTCATACGCAGGCACAACATTTGATACCATTTCTTCAAAAAGACTTCTGTGTTCAGCAGAAATTGTAAAGTGCAGGTGAACAACATTCATTATATCCCTTGCATATTCAGCACCCTCAACCAAATGTTCCTCAAACGGAGTGCGTGAGCCGTCAGCATACTTGTGGAACTTAAGCATTGCCTTAGGTTTTTTTTGGTATCCAAGCCCCTCATTATCAAGAATATACTTTGCTGCAGCATTATACTTCTTTGCCGATGTCAAGGCTTCAAGGCGTTTGTCATAAAATGCAAACTTGCTGATATTCTCAAAACACTTTTTAATGTCAGGGAATTTTTCAATGTCAGCATTCTCATCAAGTGAGAACTTAACCAAGTCCTTAAACATTCTGGAGGCTGCACCCGATGCCGGCACAAACTTAAGAATGGTGTATTGGTCTTTTGTCTCGTTAAAAATTTTAAGACATGTATCTATCTCATACTGAGTGGGTTTCATAATGCCGTCATCAACCGTAGCGGCATCCATGATATACGCAAACGGAAATCCCTTTTCAAAATTCTCAAGTTGGGTTTTGATTTTTGTTTCAGAAATGCCTCTGGCGTTTATTTGTTCAAGGTCCTTATCAGTAAGAGTCTCCATATACTACTGTTTTTTAGATTGTTTCTTTTTAAGTTGCTTAATCTCACCTTCAAGTTGCCCAATGGTCTTCTCCTGGTCATTTATTGTTTTAAGAAGTTCATTCAGCTCCTCATTTTCAATAGAAGTAGGGTACTCCGCATCAACACGCAGCAAAAAGTCAGCCAAAATGTTCATATAGTTTGTAAAGGCATCGTAGGGGGAATCAAAAGTGCTGCCCCATGCATTCTTAAAGCTCATGTAACGCAAATAGTCAGTACACTGAATCATCAGCCAATCATGTTTCAAAGCCTTCTCCTTGCATAAGTTAACCCTTTCAGCAACACTGTAAAGCTTATTCAACGCCTCTTCCTGAAGTTGGTTACCTGTCCATGACGTTACGTCCTTCTCCTCTCCGCTCCATGAAATAAGGTGTCCCACAGCAATAGGGGCAATAGGAGTTGCCTTAGCGGCTTCAGAAGGGGTTGTGAAGCCAATACCTCTCTTAAATGCCTGAATCGGCAGAGCCTTTAGAAACTCAAATATACCGGTATAGTCCTTCTGTATTATTCCAAACGATTCATAACCCAGCCAAATATTGAACAACTCCTCCTCTTGCGGAGCGTCAACAATCCACTGAATAAACTTGTCAGCGGTCATAGGGTATTCACTCCAAGAGGTGTCAGAGAATTGGAACGGAATATGGTTGCTCATTGGGAAATTTCTTGTAAGCAACCTTACTTTTGGCAGGTACGGATGACTGTAAACATAGTTAGGACTCTTCCAACCCAAAACATGTTTTGCACCCTCCAAAAGAATGGTGTTGTAACCTAACGATGCTATTTTTTCCGCCATTTCATCGGAATAAATCAACTCTGTATTAAGAAATGCAGTAGGCTTTTTACCAAACAACTCCTTTATTTTGTCAGCATGTTTCTTGACCTGAATTTCAAATTCCTTGTCATTATACATTGAACTTAAGGAGTGTCCGTAAGGTTCTGCCAAAAACTCCACTTGACCTGTATCGGCAAGTTCCTTAAAAGAGTCAATAACTTCAGGAGCATACATTTCAAGTTGCTCTATTGTAGGACCTGAAATAGAGAAAGCACACTTAAAGTTGCCTTCAGATTTCCTTATTATGTCCAATATTATGGCATTGGCAGGCAGATATGACTTTTCTGCCAACTCTCTGATTTTGTCTTCTGTGGCAAAATCATCATAATAGTAATGGTCATTACCCACCTCAAAAAATCTGTAGCGACGTAACACATACGGGCTATGCACTTGGAAATAAAAACAAATTTTTTTCATAACGCTTATATTAGTGAATAGTGAATAAAGAAACTATTAACTATTCTTTATTACTTTATCATATATTGCACGAACTTTTAGTCCTGCCTTATCCCATGTGATGGCATTAACCTCTTTTCTGCCCTCTTCACTCATGGTTTTGTAAATGGCAGGATATTCAACTATTGAGTATATGGCATCTGCCATAGCGTCAATATCCCAATAATCTGTCTTAATGGCATGTTCAAGTATCTCAGCACAACCTGACTGTTTTGAAATAATTGACGGAGTGCCTACCTGCATAGCCTCAAGCGGCGATATACCAAAAGGCTCTGATACTGAAGGCATTATGTAAACATCTGAATCTGCAAGCATTTGGTGAACTTGTGCCCCTTTCAAAAAGCCAGGGAAGTGGAATCGGTCTGCAATGCCACGGCTTGCCGCAAGGTCAATCATGGCATTCATCATATCGCCGTTGCCTGCCATAACAAACCTTACATTCTTTGTTCTTGCCAATACACGGCTTGCTGCCTCAACAAAGTATTCAGGACCTTTTTGCATTGTAATACGACCAAGAAAAGTTACTAGTTTGTCTTTTCTTGGGGTTTTCTTGAAAGACTCAGCATTTGGTACAGGGTCAACCGCATTATGCACCGTTGAAACTTTATCAGGGTTCTGCCCGTAACGTTCAATTACGGTTTTTCTGGTCAGATTACTTACACAAATAATGTGGTCTGCCACATCCATACCACGTCTCTCAATGCCATATACAGTGGGGTTTACATTTCCTCTACTGCGGTCAAAGTCTGTTGCATGTACGTGAATTACAAGTGGCTTGCCTGAAATTTGTTTTGCAAAGATGCCGGCTGGGTATGTAAGCCAATCATGTGAGTGTATTACGTCAAAGTCAAGTGAATGGGCAAGCACGCTTGCAACTGCTTCATAATTGCCAATCTCCTGAACCAAATTGTCAGGGTATCTGCCTGAAAACTCAATACAACCCAAATCATTGGTGCCTATTCTTCTGAAATCATACCTGATATGGTCTCTGTAATAGAAGTATTCATCGGGGTTCATTATGTGACCAATGCACTCCTGAACTCTTTCTCTTGAGGGCTCTTTCCACACAACAGGAACTGCACACGCTCCTATTATCTTGGCAAAACTTTGGTCTTCATCGCCGTAGGGCTTTGGAATGACAAAGGTTATCTCCAAGTCATCTTGTGCCGCCATGCCACGGGTAAGTCCGTAACTTGCTGTTCCAAGACCTCCAAGTATATGTGGAGGGAACTCCCACCCAAACATTAATGCTTTCATATTTTCCTTTATAATATTTTGCACATTAGTTACTCTTTTAGAAAGGAAAATATGAAACCTTAATGTTTGTTTTTCCTTTCTTACTGGGGCGTATCCCCAGACCCCTACGCTACGCGTTCGGGCTAAAGCCCTCTGTCGCTACGCTCCGTAATTATCTTTATATCATTTTGCTTTAAGTTACTTTTTTGGAAAGGGAAATATAAAACCTTAATGTTTGTTTTTCCTTTCCTAATGGTTTAATTTAATGTAATGAGTTGTAGAGTGAACTCTGCGAGCCCCCGCACAAAATCACGTACAATCGGAGGCACGAACTTGGAACGAAGTTCCGCATTAGTGAGTCTCCGAACGATTGTGTGGTTTTGAAGGGGTTAACAGCGAGCAATTTGTTCACGATATAACTCATTACATTCATATAATTACATCAATTGTTTCAAAATTCTCAGGACTTCCGCTACAGTGGGGGCGTATGACATGGCACCATGACCTTTGTACGGCGGATTGCCGTCAAAAAGTTCAGATAGAGTGCCAACACACAACTTCTTCATTTCCGCCTCCATGCCAATCATCAGTCTCTCAACAAAGGATACACCACCCATTTTGTGAAGTTTCAAATACGCCTCACAATATGCACCTGTCATATACGGCCACACAGGACCATTATGGTAATTACGGTTACGCTCCTTCATGCCGCCAACATAATTTGGTCTGTAGAATCCGCTCTTAGGGCTGAGTGAACGCAAACCCTTGGCTGTCAGCAACTCTCTTGTACATATATCAACCACACTTTTCTGTTGTGAGCGTTCAAGCGGAGAGTAAGGCAATGATACGGCATAAATCATATTAGGTCTTACCTCCACATTTCTGTTAGTGCCGTCAACATAGTCATATAGGTAAAATCCGTTCCAGAATACATTTACAAAAGATTCCTTAACCTTTTCAGTCAAAGCACTTAATTTGGTATCGGATGTGATTTCAGCGGCAAAACACAATGCGTTGTACCATAAGGCGTTATGCTCAACCACATAACCGCTTCTTGGAGTAATTGGCATTTCGTCCTCCACTGCGTTCATCCAAGTCATTGGCTTGTTGCTGCCTGTAACATAAATAAGACCGTTATCTCTTATTGTGGCATTAGGGTGGCGTTGGCTCTTGTAAAAGTTTACAATGTCAAGCACCACATCCTTGTACTTTGCCAAGGCATCATCCTTATTGGTTTCATAATACATTTGTATAGCCCAAACAAACCAAAGCAGGGCGTCTGGCATATCAATTTCCTCAATAAGAGGGCTTATTTCACATTTTTCAATAAACTTTTTTATTTCAGTAACGGCACTTGATGCCACCTGATTGAACATATCGTTGTCATCAATGCTCAAAGTACAGCCAGGCAGAGAGATAAACTCATCTCTTGCACGCGTCTTAAACCAAGGGTAGCCGGCAAGCAGATAAGTACCCTCCTTCTGTTGCTTTGCAAACTGTCGGGCGGCATTCTTCAAACAATTGAACATATCAGAGCGTGGATTACGCTGATTAAGTTCAGTATCCCACAATGTCTTAAGGTTACGGGGTGCAATTTCACTCAGTCCTGTTGTAAAGTAGATGCTTTCCCCTTTCTTAATAGGTATTTCAAAATATCCGGGAACCATAAGGTCCTCCAAATAATCATATCCGCGTTCCTGCTCCTTTTCATACTCCAATCCCTTATACCAATAAGGTGTATGAATATAATGAGGTGCCTTTGAAAATTGCATATAAAGGAAGGGGAATGGCTCATAAAGTTTGCACTTTATACCATTCTTAACCTCCTGATAGTCAGTATTGGCGTTTTCATTCTCTTTAGAAAGGGCGTTTACGCTACGGAAAGCCAAAAACGGCTTGAACCTTATGGTAGTGGCAGAGTGAGCGTCAAGCAGAGTATATTTAATAATGGTTCTTGGCTCATTCTTAACCATCAGCCTCTCCTTTGAAATAATAACGCCGCCAACCCTGTAGATTGTCTTGGAAATTACATTACATGAAAACTCCCTAATGTACTTATGTCCGTTAGGGCTTATCTGACCACCTTTATATTGATGTACACCCAAATTAAACTCAGCACTATGCTGAATTATGGTTTCATCAAGCGATGAGAGTAAAACATAGTTGTCTCCGTCAATTTCAGGCAGAGGCACAACAAGCTGCCCATGATACTTACGGGTGTTACAATCAACAAGAGTAGTGCTGTTATAGGCTCCTGAGCGGTTTGTGCGGAGCATCTCCTTGGTCAAGGATTTTTCCAGATTTGCAAGGACGCTTTTGTCAAAGTTTAAGTAATCCATAATTTTTAAGGTACACACCTACAAAATTAAAAAAACAAAAAGTAAAAAGCAAGAATTATGGTATTAAATTTGGTTTTTTGAAGCAAATATAAATCTTTCCTCTCCAAAAGAGTCTTTCAACACTTGAGTGGAGTAGCCGTCAGCCTTAAACAACGATGCCGTCTGAGAACCTAACCATTGGTTTATCTCAACATAGATATTTCCGCTTCCGCTTAAATGCCCAACCCCGTACTCCGATATTGCCTTATAGAACACAAGTGGGTCATTTTCAGGAACAAACAGAGCGTTATGAGGCTCATATCCCAAAACCCTTTCAGGCATAGTGTGTATTTCAGAAGGGCGTACATACGGAGGGTTGGAAACAATAATGTCAAACATACCTTCAGGATTTTCCTTCAGGAAATCAGACTGAACAAACTCCACATTGTCAGCCCCCAAAGCCTTGGCGTTTTGCCTTGCCACAGCCAAAGCGTCAGCACTAATGTCAAGAGCAGTAACCTTACTCCTGCTGAAAAGCAATGCAAGAGATATGGCAATGCAACCGCTGCCTGTGCCAATGTCAAGAATCCTCAGGCAGTCCTGCTTATTATGATTTTTCCCCATGAAATGGACTATTTCCTGCGTTTCAAGTCTTGGAATAAGCACCCTTTTGTCCACCATAAACCTTTTAGAGCAGAACTCAGCAAAACCCAATACATACTCAATAGGCTCACCGCTGGCAAGGCGTGCTGACACATCACTTATATCAGCCTCTGAAACAAAGTAAGCCTTGGCAGGTTCAACACCGCAAACCTCACAAACAACCCTACGCCAAAGAATGCCGCACTCTTGTTTTGAGTAAATATTTGCCAGCAGGTTATTGAAATGTTCACGAGAAATAATCATATTGCAAAAATAATCATTTTTTCTTTTTTCTTTTTTCTTTTTTCACTAAATTTGCAACTTGTGAATGTTGTTGACAATTATATGAGCCGATGCTTCCAACTTGCCGCACTTGGAAACACGAGAGTTGCTCCAAACCCAATGGTAGGTTGCGTAATTGAGGCTAAAGGGGAGATAATAGGGGAAGGATGGCACAGATGTTATGGTAGTTGGCACGCAGAGGTAAATGCCTTGGATTCAGTAAAAAAGAGGGAACTCTTACCTGACGCCACACTATATGTAAACTTAGAGCCATGCAGTCATTACGGTAAAACACCGCCATGTGCTGACAGAATAATTAAGGAGGGGGTGAAAAGAGTGGTAGTCTCTAATCTTGACCCAAATCCGCAGGTTAGCGGAAGAGGTATAAAAAGATTACAAGATGCAGGTATTGAGGTGGTTACAGGAGTGCTTGAAGAGGAAGGTTGGTTTCTTAACCGTAGGTTTTTTACGTACCATACAAAGCATCGTCCGTATATAATACTTAAGTGGGCACAAACAAGTGACGGATTTATAGATGCCTTTCAAGATAAGCCCGTACGCATATCGTCAGATATTACAAAGGCGTTGGTGCATAAAATGAGGGCTGAGAATCAGGCAATTATGGTTGGAACAAGAACGGCAATAAAAGATGACCCACACCTGAACACACGCCGTTGGTATGGTAAAAACCCAATAAGGGTGGTAATTGACACAAAAGGCAGAGTGCCTGTCACAAACAGAATATTTGACAATTCCGCTCCTACAATAGTTATTGACAAGGCAATGACACCAGGGCAGATAGCGGAATTCCTGTATGAAAAGGAGATACAGAGCATAATAATAGAGGGAGGCAGAGACACCCTTCAAAGATTTATTGATGACGGACTGTATGATGAGGTGCAGATAGAGAAAGGACCTTTTAAGTGCTTTGAAGGCACTCCGTCACCCAAAATAACAATTCCAAACAATGCTGAGACCTATACCATAGGAGAGCAGGAACTAATAAAGTTTAATAATTTTTTATGAGAATAAAGTCACTGATATTATTAATTGTTGCTACAATGGTGTGTGAGGGTGTTATGGCAACCAGAAGTCCATTCCAAACAGCCCAAGCAACACTCTTTGCAGAGGCCACAGACTTTTTTGAAGGAAAAAACTATCAGGCGGCAATAACCTACTATAATGACTTTCTGAATTATGTACCCTCTACGCTTGACGCATCTGATGAAAGAATTAGGGTGGCAAAGCAAAATATTGCCATTTCATCGTATGTTTTAAGGTATGACAATGCCGCCACTCTGCTTACAACATACATTAAGGAGTTTCCGTATACACAAAACCGTGAACAAGTGGAGCTCTACTTAGGAGTGCTTGAATTTGAAAGAGGCAAATATAAACTTGCCGTAAAGCGTTTTGAGAAGATAAGCGTAGAAAACCTTACCGATGCAGAGTACCTGCAACTTGTATTCTACCGCGGATACTGCTACTTGCAGCAAAACAACTATGAAAAGGCTTCAGTTGAGTTTAAGCAAGTGTTAAAAGAGAAACAGAACTCATACACAGAGCCTTCAAATTACTATTACGGCTACAGCCAATTCTATTTGAAAAACTATCAGGAGGCACTCAAATACCTTGAAAAAGCACAGGAGATACCTGATTTCAAGAGTACTACACCTTATCTTATGCTACAGTGCCACTACTATCTTGGTAACTGTGACCAAGCCATAAAAATGGCAAATCAGCTGATAAAAGAATCTCCCAAGAACGCCTACCTGCCTGAGATAAAGCATATTTTGGCATCGTGTCAGTTTAAAGAGGGAAAGTATGCTGAGGCACTTGAAAACATGTTGGAGTATAAAAAGGCAAAGAAAAGGTTTACTCGTGAAGACTTTTACATGACAGGAATCTCATATTTTAATACAGATAATCCAAAATCTGCCATTGATAACCTTACAAAAGTTACAAAACCTGACGATGTCATAACCCAGAACGCTTATTTCCACATAGGAATGTCATACCTTGCCTTAGGCGATAAGAAACAGGCTCGCATGGCATTTGAGAGTGCAACACGTTATGACTATGACAAGTCAATCAGTTGTGATGCCCTATATGACTACGCCCTTATAACTTACGAGTTGTCATACGCCCCGTTCAATGAGAGCGTATCTGCCTTTGAAAAGTTTCTAAAGACATACCCCGATTCCAAATATTGCCCAAAAGTGTATGAGTACCTTATAAATGTGTATCTTACCACAAAGAACTACGGTGCCGCATACGCCTCAATTCAGAATATAGAGAAAAAGACTCCTGAGATACTTGAAGCGGAGCAAAGGGTGCTTTTTGGAATGGGAACCACCCAAATTGCCAACAGAAAATATGGTCAGGCGGCAGAGAGTTTCCAAAAACTGCTTTCAGGCAAATCATACAATGCTGACCTTACCGCAAGAGCCAATTTCTGGTTAGGCGAATGTCAATACAGAAGTGGAAAATATGCCCAATCCATCGGCAGTTTTAAGCAATATTTGCAACATGCGGAATCAAGGGAGCAAGAGGAGTACGCATACGCTCACTATGACTTGGGTTACGCATACCTTAAATTAGGCGACAAAGCACAGTCAAATGCTTGGTTTGGCAAGTTTACAGCCTTGCAAAACACTGATAAACAGATGCTTACAGATGCCTATAACCGTATGGGAGACAATTGGTTTACAGAGCGTAGGTTTACAGAGGCAAAACAGGCATACAGTAACGCTCAGGCGGTGGCTGACAAAGTTGCGGGAGCAGACTACGCCATTTATCAGACAGCCCTTATCTGTGGACTTGAAAAAAACTATGAAGGTAAGATTGCAGCCTTGCAGACACTCCTTACAAAGTACCCTAAATCAGAGTGGAGCGATGATGCCATATTTGAGATAGGGAAAAGTTATGTGGCACTGAATGACAACCAAAACGCTATAAACACATTTACAAAAGTTGCCACAACCTATCCAAAGGCAAACCCGTTAGTACGCCAGTCAAAACTGCAGATAGCAATGCTCAGTTACAATAGCGGTAATGTTGAGCGTGCCATATCAATGTATAAGGAGGTGGCAACCCAATATCCAGGTACAGAAGAGGCTGCCACCAGCCTTCAAACCCTTGAAAACATAATGGTTGACAGCAACAGAGTGTCAGAGTATGCAGAACTTACATCAAAACTGAATAAGGTTAAAGGAAACAACATCTCTATAAATGAGGACTCACTAATGTATAAGGCGGCTGAAAAGTCATACTTCAGAAATGAGTATTTGGCGGCATCGGAGGGCTTCAAGACATATAGGGAGAAGTATCCTCGTGGAGAGAATAACCGCTTGGCACTGACTTATTTGGCAGATTGCAGTTACACCCTTGGGCAGTGGTCCGATGTAATTACCTATTACACTGAGATTCTTTCAACAGCCACTGATGCTGAAATTATTTCAGAAGCCCGATACCGCAGAATGACGGCAACCGTTACACTTGGGCAAGATGCCGCTGATGATATAAGTGCCCTGCGTACTGACACCCGTAACGCATACGGGGCTGAGGCTGAATACCTATATATACAGGGATTATATGATAAAGGAGAGTATGCCGCCGCAAAAGATGAGGTGTTTGCCTTTATAGACAAAGGCACTCCGCACGCATACTATCTTGCTAAAGCGTTTTTAGTGCTTTCTGACTGTTATGTTCAGGAAGAGAACTATTTTGATGCCCGTCAATATCTGTTGAGCCTGCAAGAGAACTATTCTCCTGCACCTGAAGATATAACAAGGGAGATAGAGGGGAGAATAGGGAATATAGATAGAAAAGGGATTGAATAGTGAATAAAGAATAAAGAAGAGTGCCCCACCTAACCTCCCCCAAGGGGAGGAACGGATTGCAAAAACTTTTAACTTTCAACTGAAATGATGAGAAACAATATATTAATATTAGCATTTCTTTTACCTCTTACGGTGGTTGCTGAGGAGGCATCGCTTGACCGTAGTGTAACGGTTGAGAGAGACTATAACCCCACCACCATTGAAGCAAGGAAAATCAGTCCTGTTCCCACTAAGGAGAACCTGAATGCTGAGAAGCCTGAGGTAAACTATACAACTTGGAGCAAAGCAGAAGAGGTGCAAGTTGAAAACGCAGCCCTTAAACCTGATAGATATTATGAGAGCAGGGGAACAGACTATAAGAAAGGTGTTGCAAAAGTTGGATTGGGATTCTATTGGCAGACACTTGGAGAGTTCTACTATCCGTTAGTTCAGACCGATAAATATTTGTTTGACATAAATCTGAAACATCTTGGTAATTTCAGTCACAATGATTTGCCTGATGGCACCAGCCCACGTGCAATGGAGCATAACACACTGTTGAACCTTAATTTTGAAGACCAACTTTCAGAAATGCGTCTGCACACAAACGCTTATGTTTCATATAACGGATTTGACTATTACGGTTATCAGACAAACGCTGACGGAGTGCCTACTAACCTTGGCAAACTGCCTGTATCACTGAGAGACTCCACCTGCTCATACATTACCGCAGGGGCAAGATTCGGGCTGTATTCAACAGGCAATAACCCAAATTTTGAATACAAGTTTGATGTAGGCTATAACTATTTTGGTAACAATTTCAGTGTAAATGAGCATGTAATTTTAGCAAATCTTGACCTTGGAGGAGAGGTAGGAGCCGGCACGCTTGGGGCTGAGATTGAGGCAGAGTTTGAAATCTTTAACCTTCAGAATGAAAAGGAGAATGACTGCCTTATAAAACTTAAGCCTTATTATAAAATTGGCGGAGAAAGGTGGAACCTAAGGATAGGGGCTGATATGAACATCTATGGAGAGAAAGGGTATAAACGCCCCGTAACAGGTAGTGCAAATATTTTAGGTAATTTTGCACTTGTGCCTGAAAGGCTGTTTCTAAATGTTGGTATCGGAGGATATTTTTATGAAAACATGTATTCTGAGATAATTAAGGAGAACAAATGGATTAATCCAGCCCTTATTGTTGACCCAACCTATTCTCCCGTTACTCTGAATTTGGGCATTAAGACAAACATTATTAAGGGGCTGATGTTTGAGGCGGGCTTTGACTATGCCTATATTCTTGACCAATACTATTATGTAAATGATACACTACCCACAGGTGAGACGCTTAATACCTTTCATACCGTTTATGACAATACAAACAAGGTTACAGCATATCTTGGACTCTATTTCAACTATGTAAAGGGGCTTGACATTTCAGTTAAGGGTAAATATAATCATTGGGGCGTAACCACCATTGAAAAGGGTTGGCAGCGTCCTGCTTGGGAAGTTAATTTTGATGCAAAATATACAATTAAGGAGAAATGGTGTGTTGGTCTTTCCTATAATTTTTTAGGCGGACGATACGCACTTGTTTCAGGAAAAACACAAAAAATGAAAGACGTTCATGAGCTAAATCTGACTTTTTCTTACAAAGTTTTGGACTGGCTTGAGCTGTTTGCACAGGGAAAGAACCTAATTAACATTAAGGCTAACACCTATTACGGGTACTCCACAATGGGAATTAACGGACTTATTGGAGTTACTTTCAGATTTTAGTTGTTTTTTATAAATTTTTTGTAATTTTGCAGTTACATATCGGTTTGTTTTTTCGTGCGTTGAAAATTAGGACCGAATAAAAAGTTTGTTGCATTTTACTTTGCCGAACCTGTAAGAATCTACCACTTTTTTGCGAGGAGTTCAGTGAAGATGAGGTGTTGCATAAGCATGCGGCTTCATTTTCTATTTCCTCCGGGTTTGTGGTAGAACCTTTACAGAGTAGGTCTTGAGGCCGTTTTTTATGAGTACAGAGCCACACATAGGACACGTTATTCAGTCCACCCTAAAATCACAAGGCAGGTCAATAGTTTGGTTTGCACGCCAAATGAGTTGTGACCGCACAAACATCTACAAAATCTTTTCCAAAGAGAGCATAGACACTAAGATGCTTTTCAAGATTTCCCAGATACTTGGAGTTGATTTCTTTGCCTATTTGAGTGAATGCCTGAAAAATTAGCAGACAAAAAGTCTACAAAAGTGTAGCGGATTTGGCAACATTATAGAAAAAATTGTAATTTTGCGGATAATTATGAAACATTGGTTACTGACTATACTTTTAGGTTGTACATGTGTTGTCTGGGCTGAAAACGCAGATAAGGCTGAAGATTGTATAAAATTTGAACTTTCAGCATCGGCAGAGCAGTTGTATATACCTGATACTGAATTGGAAATTATAGCCCCTTTTTCAAAAGGAAGCGGCAACTACACCTGGCTCAAGAATGGAGAAGAGGTAAGTTCAGGGTCAATGTCGCTGGGTGAATTCAGCCTGTATTTCTCTGATGAGTGTGTATCAAATGTGGCGGAAACAGTAACCTATACCCTTACCGTCACAAACAAGTTATGCACCGCAAGCCGTCAGATTTCAGTAAAAGTTATAAATCCTACAAAAGCCAAAGAGGGTAAGGCAAACCAAATAGAGGTTCACGGCAGAAAAATAATTGTGCCTGACATTACTCACATTATAAACATTGCCGGCGTAGAGGTAAGCAACCCTGTTCCTTCAGCAGGCCTCTACTTTGTAATCACCCCCACAGAAACCTTCAAGGTAAAGGTGAATTTTTAACAAATTTTAATTGCAAATTTGAAAAAATTAAACTGGCAGTTATAGTTTCTGTAACTGTTGGTTTAATTTTCCATGTCTAAATGTTAATAAAATATAAACTTTTGATAATCAGTTTATTTCTCAAAAGTTCG